>BDTA01000028.1 GCA_002897935.1 bacterium BMS3Abin08 | reverse complement strand
ATCGCATCCGAAAAAGGATGTTGCCTCAACCATGCGTGAAAGGTCCCCGAAGAAGGCTAAACGGAAAAGCCCCCAGCTCCTGTCGCTCCTTAAATACCTTGCAAAGTCGACTGCAACCGATATGCTCCTTGTTGCCGGGGTTCCACCGTCCATCAAGATACACAATGAACTGAAACGTGCGGATATGGAGTACCTGACCCCTGCTGATTGTGAACGCTATGCCCGTGAACTGATGCCCGAAAGCGACTGGGAGTTTTTCGAGGAGAGTGGAGACCACGATTTTGCCGTCACATACCCGGATATAGGGAGATTCCGGGTGAACGTCTATCGTCAAAGGCGGTCTGTCTCAATAACACTGAGGTATATCAATGAGATCGTACCCACCCTTGCCGAGTTGAACCTCCCTGACTGGCTCAGGGACTATGCGCTTAAACCACAGGGGCTTATCCTTGTTTCCGGCCCTGCGGGACACGGCAAGACGACGACCCTTGCCGCTATGGTGGATATTATCAACTCAAACAGGGGATGCAATATAATAACCCTTGAAGACCCGATAGAGTATCTTCACAAGCACAAAAACAGCAACGTCAACCAGAGAGAGATCGGCCTTGACACAGAGTCTTTCTCCGAAGGGTTGCGCCATATATTCCGCCAGGATCCCGATGTCATCGTTATCGGAGAACTGCGGGACATCGAGAGCTTCGAGATCGCACTGCACGCTGCCGACACCGGTCATCTCGTGATCAGCACGGTACATGCAATCAATGCAACTTCGACAATAGACAGAATGATCAACATATTCCCGCCCCACCAGCAGAATATCATAAGGACCAAGCTTGCAGACTCCCTCATCCTTATCTTTTCCCAGAGGCTTGTCCCCCTGAAGAAAACTGATAACAGGATCATTGCCTTTGAAAAACTGATAAACAGCTACAAGATTAGAAACCTGATCAGGGAGGCGAAAACGTACCAGATAAGAACCCAGATGTTAAGCGGCACCGAAGATTACGAGTCAATTGACTCCTCTCTTGCAAGGCTATATCTTGAAGGGAAAATCACCTACGCCGACGGGTTGCTCTTTTCCGGCAATGAACAGTTCTACCGGGACTTGACGGGAACCAAATAAACAAAGCGACATCAAAAACCGGGGAGGTCATTCTTGACGAGATAGTAAAACCTCTTCTTAAACTCCCCGGGCGTCATCCCGGCAACCTCTGCAAGCCCCCCGATCCTCTCTTTCCGGAAATCGGTCCTGTCCAGTCTTATCATATACTTTCTTGCAACCTCATACCCCTCTGACCTTATGCTCACGCTCCTGATCCTTGTCCTGTCGGTAAGTGGATCCACAAGGTCTTTAAGGGGAATCGGCCTCAGATGCCCATCGTACATGACGATCATGGCACCTGAACCACCATTCAGGAGATATCTGACCGCCCCGTAACCGAGGTTCCTCGTATACTCCACATCAAAGGGAACCGGATCGGCAGCCCTTAGTTCATAACCGATATTTTTGTCAACTATGGTTGTCCTTATCCCTCTCTTCTCAAGGTCCTCCTGCACAAAATGTTTCATCACCCTTCCGAGCTGTATCTCGGAAAGCCTGACCCTCCCTGTTTCATCCTTTGTTATCTCTTCATATTTCTTTAATTCCGCGAGGTTCAACCTGTCTGCTATTCCCTCGGCGAGTATAGCAACCCCATAGTCTCTCCTGAAAAACAGCCTTTTAATTATCGACCCTTCCAGTACATCTGCAACCTTCCTGAAGGAAAGCCTCTTTTCGGAAAACTCCTCCGGGATAACAATCACTGTCGCCCCTGCGGCCTTACCGATTCCAAGTGCAAGGTGCCCTGTATATCTGCCCATGGTAGTGACGAAATACCACCGTCCCATCGTCCGTGCATCCTCCATGAGGTTTTTCACCAGCTTTACACCAAGGTCCCGCGCTGTCTCAAACCCGAAGGTCGGCATCCCTCCGGGCAGGGGCAGGTCATTATCTATGGTCTTTGGAACATGAACCACGGAGACCCTGCCGAGGGACTCGCTTTCGATGAGCCTTGCCATATAGGAAGTCCCGTCCCCGCCTATAGTAATGAGATATCTGATATTAAGTGCAAAGAGGGTCTTCATCATCCTCTTAAGTCCTGCCTTGAGACCGGCGGGGTAATCCCTTGACGTCCTCAGCAGCGAGCCCCCCCTGATATGTATCATGGAGACATCCTCTATCCTGAGGGGGCGGGCGGCTTCCATGTCACCGGCATAGAGCCTCCTGAACCCGTCACGTATTCCGAGGACATTCAGGCCGGAGTTTATCGCCTCAATGGCTGCAGAGCTGATTACACCATTGATCCCCGGGGCCGGACCGCCACCAACGACTATACCGAGATTGTCAGACATAGTGGATCAGGAGAACCTCGAGACACCGATTATTAGCATTTTTAAATACCGCCCTTACAATGTACCTTGCCGAAAGCCTCGACCTTTGGCCGGGGATGAAGGCAAGGAATGTAATTAGAGTCTGTGTATAAACTGTTGTTTTATATTTTTGTCATACCCGAAGTCTGTAGTCGGGTATCCAGAAGTTATTGAAAAGACTGGATTCCCCCGAAAGCATTCGGGGGAATGACGGCTCTATTGTTGAGTTTATACACAGACTCTAATTAATCAAGTTTTTCTTACATTGGCAAGCTTCCGACCTTTGGCCGGAGAGCTTGACTTTACGCCAGATCGACAACTCCGGTGTACTGATTTATCGACTTGTCTTCAAGGGCAAGCTGAATCCCCGTCATGTTTTTGGAGTTAAGAACTAAAGGACCATGGAAGTTTGCAATCACCCTTTTTTCATCCTCGACCCTCAGGATCACCAGGACTACAAGACCGGAAGGGTCTTCAGCTGAAAGGACCTCCTTTGCTGAATCGGGCAGATCAAACTGATACCCGCTACTGATGAGAAAGGGGGTTGCAACAATAAATGCCACATCCGGATCATCCACGGCCTGAAGCCATTGTATACTCGTATCCTTGTAATCGAGAAGCATGTAACGCTTCAGCCGTGGAAAGCCGATAAGGCCCTCCGGGAAATGAACAATACGGTCTTCTGAAACCTCAAGTTCGCCAAACCTGCTCGTGTTTACCGTGGTCATTCCTTTTTAAAGACCTCCTTTAGCCTGCCAAAGGTCAGGTTGTCGGTTTTGGAGGAAAGTATATTTTCATCCGCAATCTTCTGAAAAAGTTCCTCCCTGTAAATCCTCATTCCCTTTGGCGCTTCAATGCCAAGCCTAACCTGGTTCCCCTTGATCTCAAACACCTTTACAACTATGTCCTCTCCAAGCCGTATGGACTCTTCTGACCTCCTTGTCAATACCAGCATCCTGCCTCCTTTCCCTAAATCAGGGCATCTCCTCTTCGGGGTTCCTTATCCCCGGGAAGACAACCCCGGACTGAACCGGCCTGTTCAGACCACTGCTTCTTAACCTGCGTCCTTTAAAACATGTATCATCCGAGAAAATCAAGTAGTGACTGGCTCAACACCCGTGCACTGATATTACGGAGCGACTGAAGGGCGACATTGGTCTTTGCAATCTCGGAAATGACATCTGCAATATCGGCATCCTCCGTTTCAGAAAGCGCTGTCCTGAGGTCAAGGACGGAATCACCGAGCCTGTTCTGTTCAGCATCGAGGGAACCGAGCCGTGCACCAACCTCCGCCTCACTGATGAGTATCTGCTGATGGCCGTCATCAACCGATTTGATGAGCGCATTCACACGACCCATGTCGTTGTTGCTTAATGCCGCAGCTAAAAGATCCAACATCTGGACTGCGTTATCATAGGAGAATGAGTCGAGAACCGTGGTGTCATCGGTATCCCGGATCTCAACATTCACAGTGGTTCCGCCACCGGGGAGATAATGAATATACCTCCCATTTTCAATCCGGACGGACTCGTCGTTGCCCTGACTGTATGCAAACACTTCCTCGCCGGTGAGGTTCTCCTTGACCTGTATATCGAGCCCGGTCTTTACCTCTATATGGTTTGAATCTCCCCTGTAGATGCCGTTTATATCAAATGTCTCTGTATTCGTGAGAAAGCCGCTGAATATATAGCGTCCCTGGGATCTCGTATTGGCAAGGTCGCGGAGACCGTTTCTCATCTCTTCAACCTCCTTTGCCATAACCGCGCGGTCCTCAGGGGCCTTGACGGCGTTCATTGCGCCGATGGTGATTTCTTTTGCCCGGCTGAAAATAGAAGAGGCATTGCTCAGCACCCCTTCTATGGACTCAAGATATGAGCGGGCCTCGTTGATATTCCGTTTGTACTGCTCGGAGGCGCTGATACTTACACGGTAGGCAAGGGCCCTTGCTGAACCGATTGTATCCTGCGAAGGCCTGTTTATCTTCTTACCCGTTGCAAGGGACTCCTGGGCCTTGAAAAGCCTGAGGAAGTTATCCTGAAACGCATCTATAAGCCTGTCATGAAGAATAAAGGTCGATAGTCTCATAGGTTAAGCAACACCTTTAGAAGTTCATCGGTAATCTTTATGAGTCTTGCCCCTGCCTCAAAGGACTTCTGATACCTGATAAGGTTGGCTGCCTCTTCATCCAGATTAACTCCGGATACAGACTCCTTTCTCAGGGTAAGCTCACGGAGGAGGCTTTCCTCAAAACCCCTGCCGTCCTGAGCAGTACCGCTCATCCTTGCGCTCATTGACGTAACCGCATTATAAAAATCATTAAAACCGCTCCCCTTGAGGTCATTGATATTGCTCTCATAGAGATTGATCATGTCAAGGGCGTTTCTGTTGTCACCGGGAAGGGACGCACTGTCCGAGGCAGCTGCTATCTGATCCGGGTCACTTATGGCAAGGGAGAAGTTCTCGACCGCCCCTGCAAGGGGGCTCACCAGGAACCTGTCGCCGGTAAGGGGACCTCCTCCCGTGTCGTCTACAACGACTGTAATTCCGTCAAATGATATTGAACCTCCGGGAGAATATGCGCCCGAGGTTACCATGGCGCCGCTGTCGATGTTATATACCTCATAATTGGCCGGGTCTGTAAAACGGACTTCGTATTCATCAAGGGTAAGAAGCGCGGGATCGGCTATGTTTGATGATGTGATGGAGGCCCCGGCAGAATAATCGATGGTCGTGAGGTCAAGGGGGGTAAAGAAGTCCCGACCTGTAGTGCCGTTCAGGTCATACCCCTGACGGTGCTGGAGATTTGTCTCCTTTACTATGGATGCAACAAGCCTCCGGAACTCCTTAAGGGGACCATCCGTTGTCTGTTTGTATGCAGAGAGAAGCCCGGAGAGTTTACCACCTGTTATGAAGTCGCCGACCTTATCATTTCCGTAAACCACATCTATGCTTCCGTCCCTCTGCCTTTTCGTCCCGAGACTGTGAACGCTCTCTCCGTTGACAACCGCCTTGCCGCCTATGACCACCGAGGTCCTGCCGGAATCATCCTCAAAGTGGGTATAGGATGCAAGTTCACTTAACTGTTCCAGCAGGGCTCCCCTTTTGTCCCTGAGGTCGTTTGCCTGCTCGCTGCTGCCGGCCTCAACAGTGGAGATTATCTTATTCAGGGAGGCAAGATTACCGGCTATGGAATTTATCTTATCCACTGTATCAACTATCTCATCCGCCCTCGTGGCCAGGATATCCTTCAGGGAACGGTCCATCCCCTTGGTCATGACAATAAGGCTTTCGGCATTCTGCAACAATACCATCCTCTGTGCTACCGCATCGGGGGTATCGGCAACCTCGTGCCAGGAGTTAAGGAACCTGTTGAACGCATAAGAGAATTTGGGGCTCTGCTGCTCGTTAAAGACCCCTTCCACATCACCGTAGACATCACCAAGGATATTTGCCCGGCCCAGGTTCTGCTGTTGAAGAAGAACCTGGTTCTGGAGGAAGCCGTCATAGTGCCTCCTGATATGCCTTACCGTAACGCCCCTGCCGACAAATCCCGACCTCGTCCTTTCAGGTGGCTGTATATCAAGAATGGCTTCCTTCCTGGAATAGCCCGGTGTGTTTACATTTGCAATGTTGTTTGCGGTAATATCAAGGGCTGTCTGGCTCGTAAAAATTGCAGATTTCCCGATATTGAAAAGTCCGAACATAGATGATACCCCTATAAATCCTTAGTGAACGGCTTCTATATTTCTCTTGATACAGCAGGACGTTTTTCCGTATTTAAACCGTAGGTATTGAAGAACCGGGAGGATGCACTCACATGCCTGGATGCCCTCTCAATCATGATCCTGTTAACCTCATTCAGTTCCTCTATACCCTGGAGGATACTCAGAAGCTGCGAACGTACACCGGGAAGCCTCTCATCCCCCGTGAGTTCGTAGAGTTCGTGGATGCTCATCCTTTTCCAGTCCCTTGTCAAACCGAGCAGCCTCTCCCGCTCATCCTCGAGGAGACGGAGTTTCAATACAATGGTATCCTTCTGCTTTGCCATCTCCTCGATTACCGAAGGCTGGAAAGAGAGGATAGCGGTCTTCTCCTTTTTGAGCAGATCATAGAGAGCTAAATACCCTCTCACCTGTTCTTCGAGAATGGCTACAATAGCGTTAATAGCGCCGGTCTCCTTCATAACTCCTCAAGTAATTTGCCGGCAATCTTTCCGGGATCTATCCTGTAATTGCCGGACTCAACGGACTTCCTGACAGCCTCAACCCGCTCTTTCCTTACATCGGGGATATTCTGTATCTCCGCCTTCAGATCCTCAACCTCATGTGCCCTGCCCGAAAGATCTACACGGTCCTTCGCTCCCGTCTTATTTGCATCACCCTTGCGGCCTTCTGCTACTGCGTCCTTGCCCTGTGTCTTCTGGGTCTTGAGATAAACGTCCTGTCCCTCAAGAGGTCTTGCTCCTGTTACCTTCATCATAAACCTCCTTGGTTGTTGCTGCCATTCCCTGTACTCAGGACAGGGAAGCTCCTTATTACTTTTATTATCGGCCGGAACAAGAAAAACTTTAATCCATTATACATATCCCAACGGATCCACATTCTTTCCGTCCCGCAAGACCTCGAAGTGAAGGTGAGGTCCCGTTGACCTTCCTGAGCTGCCGACGAGGCCGATCGGCCTGCCACCCCCGACGTATTCTCCGGTATGGACGAGGTTCCTCTCGTTATGGGCATACCTTGTTACAATACCATCCTTATGCTTGATTATCACTATATTACCATAACCCTTCAGCGAACCACTGTAGATAACCCTGCCCGGGGCAATCGGGTAGATCTCCGTATTCCTCCGGGCGGCAATATCGAGTCCCTTATGAACTCGTATCTCCCCCGTTATCGGGTCCTTCCTCTGTCCGAACCCGGAGCTGATCTTCCCGTCGACGGGAAGTCTCCTGCCGGGGGTAATTTTATCATCGTCGGAGGAATCCCCACCGGCGGGTTTCAGATCATTCTTAACTGCGGCCGCCGATTCCTTCCCCAGACTCTTTTCAACGAGATCTGAAATGCCCGTCCCCCTTTCCGCAAGAGTACGTGCGATCTCGAGATCAAATAAGGTCTGGTATATATCACCAGAGAGCCCCTTGCCAAAGAGGCTTCCGCCTGCGGATTTCCTCATGGTCTTTAAGAGTTCAAAAAGAAACATCGACTCAAACTCCTTGGCGGCCTTTTTAACAGCCCCCTCCTTCCCCCCCGCAGGGGTATTCCGGAGGTATCCCGTGTCCAGTATGGAGATACGAGGATCAATCATCACATTATCTCCAGTTCCGCTTTAAGCGCACCGGCGGACCTCAATGCCTGGAGGATGGCAATCAGGTCACGCGAGGTAACGCCCATTGCGTTGAGCGCCCTCACCACCTCACCCAGTGATGCGCCTGAAACCTCGACGAGATGGGCCTTCTTCTCCTTTGCCTGCACTTCCGTCTGTGGAACCACCACTGTAGTTCCCCCTGAGAAGGGCGCCGGCTGGGAGACCTGAAACGCCGTCTTTACCTCGATGGTGAGCCCCCCGTGTGCAATAGCAACAGGGGATATCCGCACCTGCTCTCCTATCACCAGTGTCCCGGTCCTTTCGTTGATCACGACCTTTGCAGGGGTATCCGTATTCACATTTATCTGTTCGATCAGTCTCATCATCGCCACAATCCTGCCCCGGTAGTGCTCGGGAACGGTAAGCTGCAGTGTTGAAGGGTCAATCGCCTCGGCATAGCCACCCTTCAGTGCCCTGTTTATCTCCCGCACCATGTTCGAAGCCACCGTGAAGTCGGGGGTTCTGAGGATAAGCCTGATCCTGTCAAGATTGTTCAACGAATACCCGATCTCCCTCTCTATTATCATCCCGTTTGGAACCCTTCCGACGGTCGGATGATTCTTCTGCACACTTGCCCCGCCGCCACCGGCGGAGAACCCGCCAATCGATACCGGACCCTGGGCAACGCCGTAGACCTTTCCGTCCGGTCCCTTCAGGGGTGTCATAAGAAGGGTGCCTCCCTGGAGGTTCTTTGCATCGGCAAGGGCAGAGACAACTATATCGATCCTGTTTCCCGTCCTGGGAAACGGCGGGAGGGAAGCGGTTACAATAACCGAGGCTGCATTCTTTGCCTTTATATCCTTTGCCTTCACGGTAAGACCCATCCTGAGGAGCATATTTGCGACACTCTGGAGGGTGGCCTTCCCCTTGTCTCCCGTACCGTTGAGGCCCACCACAAGACCGTATCCCACTAACTGGTTATCCCTTACTCCCTCGACAAAGGCGATATCCTTTATCCGCTCAGACCGGGCCGCACCAGGTACGGAAAAGAGAAAGGCCAGTACAATAACAAGTGTATTCAGGAACAAAAACACCCTTTTTCCGATCTCACTCATATCATTCCCCTAAAAGGGCCAGACCCTGTCAATAACACCACCGAGCCACCCCGGTGACTGTTTGTTATCTATAACCCCCTCTCCAACGAGGAAAATCCGGGATAGCGCTATCCTTGTGCTCTCAATCGTATTGTTTGTCGATATATCCTCAGGCCTTATAATTCCCTTCAGGACGAGCACCTGCTTTTCGAAGTTGAGGGTTATCTCCTTTCTGGACTCTATCACGAGGTTACCGTTGGGGAGCACATCAATCACCCTTGCCGTTATAGTACCCGTCAGGGTCCCCTGCCTGGAGGTTGTTCCCGTGCCGGCAAAGTCATTCTTGATGGAGCTGCTTACAGACGGTGAAAGGGCGTTGCCCTTACCATATAAATTGGAGAGGTTGAGGTCGAGAGGCGCACCAAAGAAACCCTTAACTCCTGCATCCAGGGATGAGTCCCTTCCCGTCTTTGTCTCTGCCTTCTTGCTTCCCGAGACGTTCTCAACGATAAGTACGGTTACGAGGTCATTCAGCCTCCGGGCCCTCCTGTCCTCAAAGAGGCTTGCCCTCTCCACGTATATCGAACCGGGGGTGGTCAAGGCCACGCTCCCTGTCTCCACCTTCTTTGAGATGTACTGTGGTGATGGCGGGGGCAGCCTCTTTGTGGATGCACACCCCACCATCACCACGAGGGATGAAAATATAAGGAGCAAGGCCAACAAGACCTGGTATTTATGGCCTGACATTTACAGTCCCCTTCCCGGTTACAAAGCCCACAATCATCCTCCTTGATGCAAGGTTCAGTACCCTTATACCGTCGCCTGAACCTCCCTCTTCCCTTGCAATGCCGGGTGCCGTAATCTTCAACAGGGCGCTCTGATAGACAATCGATACCCGTTCACCCTTTTTTATCAGCGGCCTTTCCTTAATCATGGCCCGCGTAACCACTGTATCCGGAGCGAGCGATCTCTTGAGCTGTTTCCCTTTAAGATCACTAACCGAACCGACTGCACCCCGCGGGGTCTTCCTGACATCCATCATTGTTGTATAGAGGACCGCCCTGTTCAGGGTCATCCCCCTTGAAAGTGACCTGACCGTCCTCACCACACGGTCTCTCGCCGTGACCCGGGCGTGAACACGCACCTCCCTGTCCCCTGAAAACCTGAAGATGAACAATGCCCTTCCCATAGGGCCCCTCTCGGTAATTATCTCCACCGGCCTCTCACCGGGGAAGTCCCCTTCAGGCGCTATGGCCTCAACCTGGATGTCGGGCCATGGGTAGTTCTCCAGAAGGTAGTTCACCAATACCTTTTCGGGGCTCCAGGTGGTCAGCATTGAGAGCAGTACAAGTGTAATCAATTCTCTTACCTCTTTATGTTGTTTGTCATCTGAAGCATCTCGTCTACGGCCTGAACGGTCTTTGAACTCAGTTCATATGCCCTCTGGCTCACTATCAGCTGGATCATCTCTTCGACCACGTCCACATTACTCATCTCAATAAACCCCTGCTGTATTGTCCCCAGCCCGTCAGAGCCCGGAGTACCGGTGTTCGGAGCGCCCGACGAGGCAGTCTCCACAAAGAGGCTTTTTCCGATAGGCTTAAGCCCTCCCGGGTTTGCAAACTTTGCAAGCTCCATCTGACCAACCTCGGTAGGGGTGTTGCTTCCCGGCTGGAGGACGTTGATCCGGCCGTCATCACCTATGGTGATCTGGGTTGTGTCGGAGGGTATGGTAATCTCAGGTTCGACGGCATATCCGTTTGAAGTTACGATCCTTCCTTCGCTGTCGAGCTTGAATGTCCCCGCCCTTGTATAGGCGATTTCCCCGTCGGGCTTTACCACCTGGAAGAAGCCGCCACCCTCGATGGTCATATCAAGGGGGTTCCCTGTCTGGACAAAATCGCCCTGTTCAAAAATCTTCTGAACAGCCGCCGGCTTCACACCAAGACCTATCTGGATCCCCGAAGGGAGTTGTGCGCCATCTCCTGAGGCCGCCCCCGGGGTCTTGATCTCCTGATACATCAGTTCCTGAAAGTCCGCCCTGCTCTTTTTGAAGCCCGGCGTGTTCGCATTTGCAAGGTTGTTGGAGATGACTTCGATATTCAGCTTCTGTGCCTCCATGCCCGTGGCTGCTATAAAGAGTGATCTCATCATTCTGCTATATCCTCCCTATCTCATTTATTGCCTTACCCGCGTTCTCATCAAAGGCCCTCATCATCTTCTGGTAGGCCTCAACCTCCCTGACCGCCCTCATCATCTCTACCATCGCCTGGATTATGTTCACATTTGATCCCTCAAGCGTCCCCTGGACCACACGGGCATCCGCCCTGACCGGTGCCGCATTATCCCGGCTAAGGTACAGGCCGTCTCCAACCTTCAGAAGATTGTAGGGCTTGGGGAAATCCACGACATTGATCCTGCCCACATTGGTCCCCTTTACGGTTATAAAACCCTCCTCATTGACATCCATACGGCCGGAGGGTATCTTCAGGGGGTTCCCGTCATCCCCGAGCACCCTGTATCCCTCGGAGCTTATCAGATAGCCCTCCCCGTCAAGCCCGAAGCTGCCTTTCCTTGTATAACGGTTCCCTTCGAGGGCGAAGAAACCGTTACCTTCAAGGGCGAGATCAAAGGGGTCACCTGTTGAGGTCATCCCACCCTGGGAAAAGTCGGTTATTATTCCTGACTCCTCGGTCATTACCTTTTCGGAATAGGAGGCATCCACCGTCGACGGCAGGAGAAAGGAACTGAAGGATAGTTTCTCCTTTTTATACGCATGAGTTGCAGCGTTTGCAATGTTTTTCGTTATGACAGAGAGTTCCCTTTCCCTGGTAATCGCTCCTGAGGCCGCTATGTAAATTCCCTTGTACATGACATTCTCCAGTTTAGCAATTGCTATGCCAGTAAATTGCGACAGGGATTCCAAGGCAGTAAATACGGGGGGAGGGGTTAGGGGTGCTTTCCCGTCGAGGTGCTAACCCATTGAATCCTTAAGCTTTTAAACGGGAGAACTGAAAAGGTGTTATCCGGCCGGTCACTTCTGTGTTAGTGAATCTTTGTATTTTCTGCCGGTAGGAATTTGACGATACCCCTTACAGGGAGACCGCTGAGAGGAAAAAGTTTCCTCCCGCGGCTACTCACTCATGTTTATTAAAAGTTCAACTTCACCAACAGGCAGGTCAAGCAGGTTCGCTATCTCTTCTACCTTCAGTCCCCTGCTTGCAAGAACCATCACCTCCCTGTAGCGGTAACCGGAAAGGTCCTCGTATTCGGAAGAGATGTTTTCCGCCCTTATCAGAAGCCTCTGCAGCATATCCTTCTTTTCATCTATCCTCTTTTCAATCTCCTTGAGTGCCTTTACCCGCTCATCAATGCGGCTCATGAGCAGGGATGAAAGCTCCTCTATCTCGGAAAGTTGCATGTTTAAAAGCCTGTCCGCTTCGGACGGCTCTCTAAGAGGTTTCCTGTTCTTCACGAGTCCCTTAATCATGTTTTTAGACCTCCTCTCAGGCTATGATGGAAATTTGACGCTCCTCCCTCATGCCTTGATATCGATTAGCCCCCTCCTGTCCCTCTTCTCTTCCTTCTTCTTATTATCCTTTCTCCGGCGCCGTCTCTCGTCATCTCTGTCCCTGATGATATCAAGCCGTCCCTTGGTCATCGGTGTCTCAAAGATTTTTTTAAGTCCCTCTATCGCCATAACTAATTCAGAAAGGATAGTTTTTCCATTATATACCGTTCCTTGAACATGCCTATCAGCTCTTCCATATCTCCTATGCCAAGGCCCAGTTCCTCAGTAACTCCTGAATTATCGGAAACAATGTCCGGCATGGGCTCCCTGTACCCCACACCAAGGCGTACGCAGAGGGAATCAGCAAAGGCGATCACCGTGCAGAAACCTCTTTCCCGGTCAGATTCGTCAATCTCATGACGCTTATGGTGGTTACCCGTGATTGCAGCGAGGTCATCCGGAAGTCTCCATTTCTGAAAGAGCAGGGCGCCAACCTCCTGGTGTGTAAAGCCGAAGAGGTCCTCTTCAGCCCTGCAAAAGGGAATATGGTCCTCATATACTGTCTCAACTACCATTGCATACCTCTCGGGCTGACTCCGATTCATTACGGCTTTACCTATATCATGCAAAAGTCCTGCCACAATGCATTCCTCTATTGAGACCTTATAGGCACTCTGCTTTTCGCCTACAAGACCGGCGGCTATCGAGACCCCGATGGCATGCTCCCACAGTTTCTGTTCAATGAGGCCGTGAAAGTTATAGATATCCTTTGTTGAAACGGCGATGGCGATCTTCTTCACTGCCTCAAAACCGAGCACAAACAAGGCATCAGAGAGTGTATCAACCTTGCGCCTCAGACCGTAATAGGCAGAGTTTGCAATCATCAGTATCCTTGATGTAATCGCCTGGTCGGAAATCATGGTGTCCTGTAATTCCTCCACGCTTGTCAGGGGATCGTTAACCACCCGGAGTATCTTTGCTCCCACGTGGGGCATCGCCGGGAGGGTACAGTCCTTTAAGATGGCTTCCTTATCAACCATGACTCCTCCTTTTTGTAATACTCATCCCTCGCAATAAAGGACTCATACCCGAGATAATCATAATAATCATCAACACCATTATTAGACCCCGACAGAAGCCCCCTGATCAATGCAGAGAAAATCTCAAAGAAGGTCCGGATATGATTAACGGTCTTCATGCATACTTATCGGACATTATGGAGGGAAACTTTAGACTAAACCGCCAAACAGATTCCATGTCAGCGGTCAAGCTCTCCGATCAAAGGTCGGGCTTCCGGCAAGGGGCATTGCAAACTGAGCATCAACCTATGAAACAGCCGGGATTTCAGCACTCTTCATGCAGGCAAGGCCCCATCCCCCATCATCGAAGGAAAGGCAGCCGTGAACCTTACGCCGCCTTCCGGCAGGTTTTCAACAAAGAGGTCACCTCCGTGCCACTTCACGATTGAATAGGTTATGGATAGCCCCAGCCCCGTACCCTTGCCGATATCCTTGGTGGTAAAAAAGGGTTCAAATATACGGCCCATGATATCCTCGGGGATCATGGGACCGTTGTCTGTAACCTCAAGAAAGACCCGTCCCCCCTCAACGAAGGTCCTTGTTTTTATTATTCCCTCTTCATTACCGGTCTCCCTCAGTGCATCACGTGCGTTCTTTAAGAGATTAAGCGCTACCTGTCTCAGTTGGAAAGGGTCACCCTTCACAGGGGGCAGGTCAGCGAATTCCTTTAATATGGTTATGCCTTCGGAGTTCAGTTCATAAGCCATCAGATCAAGGATCCCCTCTGTAATCTCACTCAGGTTACACTCGATCTCTTCAGGGGGCCTCTTGCGTGCAAAATCCAGGAGATTCCTGATAATGTTCGACGATCTCTTTATCGCATTAAAAATCTTCTCCAGCCTCTTACTGTCCCGTTCATTAACCTCGCCTGAATCAAGGAGCATCTCCGAATACCCCAGGGCCACGGAGAGGGGGTTGTTCACCTCATGGGCAATGCCGGAAACGAGTTCTCCAAGGGCAACCATCTTTTCAGACTGGAGGGCCCTTGCCTCAAGCTCCTTCTCTTTTGTTATATCCCTGCCTATCCATATGCCACCCTGGAGTGATCCGTCCTGCCCTGCAAGCGGATAAGCCACGATATCCAGCACACAGCCTTCCTTCGCCAGGGTTTCCTGCTGTATCTCTCCTGTATCGATAGCCCTTTGCATCGGGCACCGCACCACGGACGCAAAGTCCCTGCATACGAGGTCACAGAGCTTCAGACCTTCCGAATCATAGCCGAATCTTTCCTTGAAGGCCCTGTTGGCCTGCACAATCATTCCCGATATATCACAAACAGCCATTGTCTCATTGATCGAATCAAAGGTCATCTGCCATCGCCGGTTCCAGTTCAGAAGCTTCTCCTCCCTGATAGTAATCTCCCGCTGGAGCAGTCCAAAGGCGTCACCTACCGGCTTGAACTCTTCCCTGAAGATCGTCCCGCCTACAGCCTTACCCTCGGCAATCAACCCCGCTGCCTTCACCACCTTCCTTGTGTATAACTCTGCCCGCCTGATAATTATGACGGTAAAGACCACAAGGAGGACCATCAATGCCAGCACCGTTGAAAAAAATAAGGGAAAGACCTCCCTCGAAACCCTAAGCGCCCGCTCTGTCCTATTCATTATTAACTCCTGTCCCTTCTGTGATGCACTTCTTGTCAATGAATAAAGACGGGCGGTTGCCTTTTTTGCCCCGGGAGTCGAGTTGCCGACCAGTAAAAAAGCCTCCTTTATCTTCTCAACCTTCTCTTTATACGCTCCTTTGTGATGGCATCCCTCGCATTTCCTGAGCCTCTTTTTGATATCATCAATCACCTCATGATAGGCATCATCGTCTTTTGAAACCCCCAGGAGGTCTTCAACACGCTGATGAAGCAGGTCACGCTGTCTCATGCTCTCACCGGCCTCGACAACCACCTCCAGGGCCCCACGTAATCTGGAGAGATAAATACCTGACAGGAGAGTACCGGAAAGAGAGACGACAAAGAAGAGGGCAAACAAAATATAGATGTATCTTCGCATGTCTTATTATAGCAGATGAAATGTTAACCGGATGTGAGGGGCATTACAGATTAAGGCGCTTCAGACCCTTTTGGTGAATTTCACGGATGTAGCGAAATGATCCTGGAGGGGAGAAAAACAACCTCTCCGGTAGGAGACAAAAAATGTATTCAGTCAAGCTCTCCGACCAAAGGTCGGGGCCTTCGGCAAGGTGCATGGTAAATACGTGACTCCCCGCAGAGACGGCGGGGTATATTGTTGATCTCGTCTATTTGGTTGATTTGGTTTGTTTGGTTAAAAAAACTTTAAAGTCTCCCCTCCCTTGAGAGGCTGTGTCATAATCCTGAAAACGTACATGATGTCATTCTGAATTTATTTCAGAATCTCGTATTTTCAAAATGTTACGTTTTATATAGATCCTGAAACAAGTTCAGGATGACAATTATGACACAGCCTGTGATGGGAGGGGATTAAGGGAGGGGTGAAATCAGCATCTTAACCGCCCCCACCCTCGCCCTGCCTGCGTGCAACGCACAGTGTCATTCCGGAACCACAACGCACAGTGTCATTCCGGAACCACAACGCACAGTGTCATTCCGGAACCACAACGCACAGTGTCATTCCGGAACCACAACGCACAGTGTCATTCCGGCTTGTCCGGAATCGTTCTTTAAGAAGGATTCCCGACTCCCGAATGCGTTCGGGATTGCGGGAATGACGGACTGATCAAGTGTTTTTAACTTTTTTGTTTTTTGCGAATGGATCAAAATTCCATTAGCCTGTTGCTGGAAAGGTTTGAAGAAAAGGTCTCTTTTGGACAGTCGCTCCCTGATAAAACTTCCATATGGATTATAGCGTGAACGTATCCCCAAAGTGTGGAATATAGACGGTTTTGGCAACCTTCCCGGCCTCAAGCTCCCTTTTAAATGCCTTCCGGGGGGCGTCCTCACCGTGGACAATGAAGATACGGTCTGTTCCGATGCTGTGGTTGAGCCAGTCAATAAGGATATCCCTGTCGGCATGGGACGAAAAACCCCCGATTGTATGCACGGATGCATTTACCTTATAGGTTTCACCGAAAATCCTTATCTTCTTTTTACCATCCACTATTTTTCTGCCCAGTGTGCCCTCCGCCTGGTAGCCGACAAATATAACTGCCGATGCCTTCCTCCAGATATTGTGTTTCAGATGGTGCTTTATCCTGCCACCCGTACACATACCGGAGCCCGCAATTATTATGGCATGGCTCTTTATGAAGTTTATCTGTTTTGATTCATTGGACTCACGGGTAAACTCAAGACCGGGAAATGAGAAGGGGTCATCATGGTTTTCAATGAGTCTCCGGGTTTCTTCATCGAAGCATTCGGGATGCCTCCTCATTATACCTGTAACGGAAATGCCCATTGGAGAGTCAAGAAACACCCTGCACGAGGGCATCCTGCCCTGATCATATAGATGACGTAATACGTAGAGAAGGTCCTGGGCACGTTCGATTGCAAAAGAGGGGATGAGGATATTGCCACCCCTCCGGTAGGTATCTGAGATCACCTTGTAAAGTTCTTCCACCGAGGCATCAAAACTCCGGTGGTTCCTGTCTGCATAGGTGCTCTCCACTACGATCACGTCCGCACTCTCCGGGGGCGAGGGGTCCCTGATGATAGGCTTGTTCCTGTTTCCGAGGTCACCTGAGAAGATGATCCTCCCGTTCCCCCTTATCTCTATCTCAATGAACGAGGCCCCAAGGATGTGGCCGGCATCACGGAATGTAACGGTGATATTTCCGTTTAAAGGAAGGGGCTGGTTATATTCGGGGAACTCCTGGAAATACCGGAGTGCGTCCAGGGCTTCAAGGATGGTGTAGAGGGGCGGACGGGGCTTTTTCCCCCTCCGCAGCAGGATCTTACTCCAGTGTGCAAAATCCTCCTCCTGTATCCTTGCAGAATCCATAAGAACGACCTTTGTGATATCAGAGGTTGCCGATGTACAGACGATAGTACCATGGAAACCCTTTTTTACAAGAAGGGGGATCCTTCCGCAGTGGTCCAGATGCCCATGGGTAAGGAGCAGATAGTCTATTGATTCCGGATCAAAATCAAAGTTATCGTAGTTTCTCTCCTCCCATCGCGGGTCACCCTGAAAAAGGCCACAGTCGACAAGGATATTCAGCCCTCCCGCCCTGAGTAAATGACAGGAGCCGGTTACCGTATCAGCAGCTCCGTGAAAGGAGAGTTCCATGAGCATAGACCATTATATCATAATAGCCTGCCCTGAATTTGTTTCAGGGGTGACAGCTTGGATGTTTTCAGACAGGCTCTATGTCTCTCAATTATACTGCCCTTTCTTACGTCTCATTACAGGATCAAAATAATCGGCAACCAAAAACCGCGGAGCTTTTGTAAAATATCATGTAACCATACGTGAACTACCCTGCGACAGAGACCGCAGGTCGTCTGAAAATTGCATCTTTATTTTCAGTGTCATTCCCGCTTGTCGGTGATCACAGGAACGATTCCGGACAAGCCGGAATGACAGGAATAAGCCGGAATGACGGAAAAACGATAACTGTTCGACTTTATACAGTCATTTGTCATTCCCGCAATCCCGAACGCATTCGGGACGGGAATCCTTTTTAAAGAACGATTCCGGACAAGCCGGAATGACTGACATATGGAACTGCGGCAGAGACCGCAGGGTGTTATATTTACAATAAAGAAGGATTCAGGGATTAAAATCAAGCTCTCCGACCAAAGGTCGGGGCTTTCGGCAAGGTGCATTGTGAAATGCTCAGGGATTATATTGTCGGCCTTTAGCCGCTTGCCCGTTTTTCGCATCTTCTCCCGGGACAGTATCCTCTCATGTTTATTGTTTCGTTCACCATCCGGGCAGAGCGACTACCGGGTGACGCCATAGGCCTTGCCTTCCGCTTTTGCCCTTGCCTTTCACTAACCTTTTGCGTTATATTTCAGAATATAACGTATGCTTTACCGGCACCCCGTCAGCTCACGCCCATAACGGGCGCACACAATGGGGTGAACACGGACGGCAAACAGCGTTGCGGTTTTTTAAAGGCTGTGCCCTGCAAAACGGCCGGAGGTAATCGAAGGCTTATTGCTCCGCTGTGTTTGTCGCCTGTTACCCGCAAGTGTCAGCTGCGTAGTCTACGATATTGAGAGGTAATAATGGAAAACAATACAGTTGCAATTTACTGGGATTTTGAAAATATCCATGCGAGCATCTATGATTCGAAAAATGGGAAAGGGAGTTACAGTAAAGTCAAAAACAGGTCCACCGCACAGGAAAAACTGGTTGATGTACAGTCCTTAGTCGATTTTGCTTCATCGTTCGGAACGATTGTAATAAATCGGGCATACTGTAACTGGCAGTGGTTTTTTAAATATCAACATTCGCTATTGAAAAACGCTATCGACCTGGTTCAGCTGTTTCCCCCCGGCTCATCAGCCAAAAACGGCGCAGATATTAAGTTATCTCTCGATGTTGTGGAAGATATCCTGCGATTCCCCCACATAGAAACCGTTGTCATTATAGGGGGTGACAGCGATTTCATGCCTTTGTCTCAAAAGGTGAAAGCCAGCGGAAAAACACTTGTCGGAATCGGGTGCAAAAAAACAACAAATAAACATTGGGCGAACAGTTGTGATGAATTCAGATATTATGAAACACTACTGATAGCTGAAGTCTCTGAACAGGAACAAAACAGCAACGAAACGACCACAAGGGGGTCTGATTTAATAAAACGTGCGATCATCAGATTGTCCGGCAACACCGGAGAGCCGTGGGTTCTCAAGGCCGCAATACGTCCGATGCTTAAAAGACTTGATCCGACCTTCGATGAATCCGATTACGGCTGTAAGAATTTCTCTGATTTCCTGAATAAGTTTCCGAATGTATGTGAAATAAGACAGGGAAAGCACGACCATGAAGTCCGGATCAGGGAAAAACACCGCTAAGCGGCCCCTCAGACGAATCAAGTTGCCATGAAAAACTGGAGGGACAGGATATAGATTCTTTCCTGACCACCCGCCTCAATCGTAAATATCATTCCAACGAACAGGCTGTGTCACGATTGTCATCCCGGAAATGATACCCGAAGCCTTTCGGGGCACAGGATTCAGAATAACAGAATATGCGTTTTCAGGATTGTGACACACTCTGGAAAGTGGAACTCCGGCAGATAACGGTAACGGGTTCCCGCTTCCGGCTGCAAGCAAGGGAAAGGGACCGGGACAATCTTTTTTATTGACAAACCACTTGGAATATGGTAGAAAGTACTATGAGGCGGGCAGACAGAAAAGCCAGGCAGAAACTCGGTGAACTCCTTGTCGAACATGGTCTTATAACATCGAATCAACTCAAGGAGGCGCTGAGGAGACAGGCCCAGACCGGCGGTAAGATCGGTTCTATCCTGGTCGAGAGGGGTTTTATCACCACTGAAGTCCTCCTTGATTTCCTTAGCAAACAGCTTGGGGTGCCTTCTGCAAACCTCATGGACATCGACCTGGATCCCGATGTCCTGAAGTTGATCCCTGTTGACAAGATCAAGAAGATGAAGCTCATACCTATAGCTCTCGATGACAACTTCGTTACTCTCGCCATGGTAAATCCCAACGATATGATGGCGCTCAACGATATCGAATTCTCCCTCGGGCGGAAGGTACACCCTGTAGTCGTACCATCTTCCCAGATGGAAACCGCAATAAACAGCCTTGTATCACACCCGAAAAAGGATGTTGCCTCAACCATGCGTGAAAGGTCCCCGAAGAAGGCTAAGCGGAAAAGCCCCCAGCTCCTGTCGCTCCTTAAATACCTTGCAAAGTCGACTGCAACCGATATGCTCCTTGCTGCCGGGGTTCCACC
>BDTA01000027.1 GCA_002897935.1 bacterium BMS3Abin08 | reverse complement strand
TATCTTCTCATCAACTGAGGGGTCGTCATAAGATGCGGTGAAGGTTTTCTGTTCCTCACCTATATTTTCTGAAGCAATGCCTCCCTCTTTTAAAAACTTATTGATAATTACAACGATAGATGATGAGTCCAGACCACCGGACAGGCAGCTTCCAACAGGGACATCAGAGACTAATCTTATTTTAACTGCATCTATTAATAAATCCCTGACATCATCGGCATATTTAAGGGCCTGTTTATGATTATACCTCCCTAATTCATCGTTGTAATATAATTCATAGTATCTACTTATATGTATGTTTATCTTTTTTAAATCAATAGTCAGATTGTGTGAAGGTAAGAGTTGATAAATCCCTTTATAAAGGCTTTCTCTGGTATGGTGCCTACTGAAAACCACAAAATCAGAAATTAGAGGTTTGTTTATCTCTGTTTTTACAAAAGGTAACTTTAAGAGTGCCTTTATTTCCGAGGCAAAGGCAAAATGCTTGCCATCAAACCAGTAATAAAAGGGTTTGATACCAAATCTATCCCGCGAACAGAATAATCTTTTCCTTCTCCCATCATATATACAGAAGGCCCACTGACCATTAAATCTCTTGACGCATTCTTCTCCCCATTCTGTATAAGCGGAAAGTATGACTTCCGTATCTGTATCAGAGTGAAACCTGTATCCCATAGACTTCAATTCTGTCCTTAACTCTTTGTAATTGAATATCTCTCCATTGTAGGTAATCCATAAATAGCCATCCGCATAACACATGGGCTGATGTCCCTTTGGAGATAAATCAATGATGGCAAGCCTTCTATTACCGAGAACAAGGTGAAACTTACTTGTGTCAACATCTGATACATCCTTATGTGTGTGTTTAAACTCTGAGCAGGTATCAGCCCCTGAGGCCATCTCTAAAATACTGTTTACAGGATTAACAAACAAAAATCCTTCATCATCAGGACCTCGATGCTTGATCGTATCAAGTGCATCCTTTATTGCCTTATTCTCAGGCAGCTCAGAGGAAACTATTCCAAATATCCCACACATTATAAATTCGCTAAGAATTGATTTGTCCACACACACTAATTAGTGTCTGTGTATAAACTGCTGTTTTTTATTTCTGTCATACCCGAAGTCTGTAGTCGGGTATCCAGAACTTATTGATAAAGACTGGATTCCGGCTTAAGGACTGCCGGAATGACAGATAGAGAGACTGACTTTATACACAGACACTAATTAGTGTCTGTGTATAAAGTCGAACGGTTGTCGTTTTTTCGTCATTCCGGCTTGTCCGGAATCGCTCTTTAAGAAGGATTCCCGACTCCCGAATGCGTTCGGGATTGCGGGAATGACAAATGACTGTAATTTATACACAGACCCTAATTATCAATTTGACATTTACATAATAAGACAACTACTATATTTTTGTGAAGGGACGCTTAAAAAATTCCATACAATCTATCGTTGACTTGCAGAGATATCTCAATCAAACCATTACATTCGAAGAGGCAAAGACTATTGTAGCCGATAGGATGGGGCGAAGAGAAGAAAACTTCCTGAGCTTCGTAAAGCGGTATGTCTACGACAACCTATCGAGTCCCTATCTTCCTTTGCTGCAGAAGGCACGGTGTTCTTATGATGACATGGTCTATGAGGTCCGGAGGAACGGCATTGAAGCGTTACTGAGACTACTGCTGGACTCAGGTGTTCGGGTTTCATTTGATGAATTCAAAGGGCACAAACCGCTGCATCGAGGTGGAGATGAATATCGGCTTAAGAATGAGGCTTTCGACAATCCTCTCTCCTCCCCAGGTGTCAAGGTAAAAACGGGTGGGACATCAGGACGCCCGATTCACTCCAACCTCTACCTCGATTTTCTTGCCGACAGGGCCTGCTATGATCAGTTTCTTTTTAACATGCTTGATATTTATGATACACCTCTGGTCCTCTGGTATCCGAAACTGCCGGCCAGCACGGGAATTTCCAATAGTCTGAGGTATGCTAAGATCGGCCATCCGCCTGACCGATGGTTCAGTATGCAGACTGATAGTGGTATCCAGCCAGGATTGAAAAACAGCCTGACAAACATGGCCATTGTCTGGCTCAGCCGACTCACCAAAACCCCTCTGCCCCGGCCGCAGGTATTGAATTTGAGCCGGATAGGGGTAATTGTCGACTGGATCATCGAGACAAGAAAGCGCCATACGAGATGCGTTGTCCAATGTTATGTAAGCCAGGCCGTGCGCATATGCCAGGCTGCAATGCAGCGGGGGGTGGATCTGGAGGGAACCATTTTCATTGTCGGATCAGAGCCCCTTACTGAAGCGAAACATGCAGAAATTGAAAAAATGCACGCCAGTGTTTTCCCCCGCTACCAGGCTACGGAAATTGGCTCTGTCGCAACAGGATGCGGACAGCCTTCTGAAGTAGGAGAGCTACATCTGCATTCAGACACAATAGCCATGATCCAGACAGATACCCCCCGGGTTGAAGGAGCACCGAAACCCTTCTATTTTACATCGTTTTTGAACACCGCACCCAAGATCATGATAAACGTGGAATTAGGCGATTCAGGCATAGTGCAAAACAGGCGATGTGGTTGTCTTTTAGATGAAATCGGCTTTAACACCCACCTCTTTCAAGTACACAGTTTTTCCCGTGCAACCAGCGAGGGGATGTCTCTGTGTTATAATGAACTCAAGCGTATTATTGAAAACTTACTCCCTTTTAAGATTGGCGGTTCTTCAACCGATTACCAATGGGTTGAAGCAGAAGATGATAACTCTTTTACAAGGCTTTTGCTGTATATAGACCCCGGCATTGGCCCTGTAGCTGAAGATGAGACGGTTAAGGAAATCCTAAAAGAGTTAAGACAAGTGGATCTGTCACACCAATTACAGGCCGAGGTATGGCGCCAGGCAAAAACCATAAAAATTGTAAGGCAGAGCCCTCTGACAACCTCATCCGGGAAACGTCCTTCATTTATTAACAAACGTGCAAGGCCCCTTGATTCAAGAAAGGTACATGAAAAATCATCTTAGTTCCCGCGATGTTACGGTAGAAAAGCATAACAATATAAACAGTCACCCCATAGGCGTGGTTAAACCTGGTGGCGAACCCAAGCTGACCATCCGGATTATAGGACGATGCAATTTTCGTTGCCCGGCCTGTTCTACTTTCAGCAGTCCCGAGAGAAAGGGAATCATGCGTCTTTTGGACTTCAAACGGGCTGTGGATATTTTAGCCTCGGAACGATTCCTCGGCGTAGTAAACATATCCGGAGGAGAGCCGACCCTTCACCCGGAGCTGGTGGCAATGCTGTCTTATATATCGGAGAGGCTTCTTGAAAACAGAGTTGTTTTATTCACCAACGGTCACTGGGTCGGTCATCCTCATTGGCGTCAGACACTTAGGCATTTGCTCGTGGAAACAAATGTTTTAGTCAGGTTTTCACTCGATCGTCAACACGCCGATGGTGCAGTACTCGCTGAAATGGGTTCCTTTGACAAAAATCGTTTTAAGGCTATAGAGCAGGAAAGATTTGAAAAGGCTCGCCTCTTTCTCAATGCCTGTTTATCAGAGGGAGCACTTCCAGCTTATCGTTTTGATTTTGCTTTTAAGGGGTCCGAGGAGGAGGCCGGGAACTATATGTCCGTACTTGGTGAAGTGCCTCTCTACCTTATCCGCTTCCGGAAGGATCCTCTGCACCGCCCTAAAGAATTGGGCTACTTCGCTCTTGACTTGAATGAGAACAATCAAGTCCTCGTCTATCCTACCCTTGGACATCTCTCTGCAGGTGAATCTCTTGGTGGAATAGATACTCTGCCTGCAGCACTTAAGATGAACCGGATAGCTTTAAAGACAAAAGGACATATTTATTAAGGATTGTAAAACGTTGAAGAAAAACATCTCTGTTGAGATTAAAGTCACGGACCGATGCAACCTGGACTGTTTTCATTGCGTAAACAATGATTGTCCGGACCACGGCAAAGATCTCGATGCTGGTCTTTTTGTTGAGAAACTGGCACGATGGGTTGACAACCAGGGGAGTTCGTCCTACATGATCACGGAGGTCCGCATGACCGGAGGCGAACCACTTCTGAACCTACATACAGTGACAGAGATCGCCCGGACTTGCTGTAGTCTGGGCATACAGTCCGGCATCAATACCAATGCAACCCTCCTCGATGCACCCACCGCCCGGCTCCTGAAGAAATCCGGACTGGAAATCGTAAAAATTTCCTTCGACTCCATTGATGAAACAACGCTTAGACAAATCCGGGGACCAAGGGCCTCTCTTGCCAAAACCATAACCGGAATACATACTGCAGTTGAAAACGGCTTTCATGTTATACTCCGCTATACTCTCTGCTCATTCAACAGGGATCAGCTTGTAGCATGCTACCGTATGGCAAGAGAAATAGGGGTGGAAAAATTCCAGGTCAAACCTCTAATCAGAGCCGGACGGGCAATTGGTTCGAGCGGCTTTCTCAGCCGGGAAGAATTGTGCCGTGCCTTTGAAGAACTCGCCGTTATAGTAAATGGACCAATTGCTCGACCTGAAATTCTTTGCTGGCCGTCAAAAGATACTACAAGCCTGACGGTAAAGGCTTGCGCCGGCATAAATAAGATATACTTCTCCACAAGTTATAAAGCTTATTTCTGCAATTATCTGCCCTGGACAGATGAAATAGGAGATCTGACTCGAGACACACTTGAAGACTTACTTCAGCGGCGCAGCATCAAGGTCTGCGAGGGCAGAAGCAGCTATCCCCTTCTCACAGGCTGCCGGCAGATTGAATACCTTAGCGCCGGGACCAATGCCTTTTAAGATACCGATGCACACGTCAAGCGCTCCGACAAAAGGTCGGAGCTTGTCAATGTAGGGGAAATTTGATTTGTTACATTCCTTGCCTTCATCCCCGACCAAAGGTCGGGCTTTCGGCAAGGTGCATTGTAAAACTGATTACAGAGTTAACAGGCTAATGATTCAGGAAGTCCTTGATATCAAGCTGTTGATCTACCATTCTGTGTTTTTCAGAGGACGGAGGTTGTATGCCATCAATTGAAACAACAGCGAACTTAATTCTATCACCATGCAACCCCAAACTCCGATTTACCTCACTTAATATCTTATTAGTATCCTCATCTTTATATGAATCTGGATATGAATCTGGATATGAATCCTCGAACCATATCCTTAGATCTACCTCTCCAGGGCATTCCTGATATAATTGAAACCGCTTTATATTTTCAAACACACTAAAGTCCATATTGAGATGTACTGAGATAACCTGTCCATCTGAATCAATCAGGAAATCGCTGATGCGTCCTTCGAGTGCGTGTATCACATCATAATTCCGCCTGCAATCCGGGCACTCAGTCTCAATTTCTGCACACACATCCCCCGTCCTGTACCTGATAAGAGGCATGGCATAGTTAATAAACCCTGTCCCCACCAACTCGTACATGCTGTCCTGAAGGTGAAAATATTCAGTTAACCCATACTGCGGATAGAGATGACAGGAATAAGAATGTTCACACTCGCCGCCATGTATCACCTTCTCTACCATCCCATAATCGGAGAACACCCTTACTCCGAAAACCTCTTTTATT
>BDTA01000026.1 GCA_002897935.1 bacterium BMS3Abin08 | reverse complement strand
ATATTCTCGTAAAAAGTCGTCATTCCCGCGAAAGCGGGAATCCAGGAAGCGTGTAACTATCTGAAAAGACTGGATTCCCGTTTCCACGGGAATGACAAAAAAACACTTTTTCAGACTTTTTACGAGTCCTTCATACTTAAGGAATTCACTTTTTGTGAAATCCCGCAT
The DNA here is from genome assembly GCA_002897935.1 of bacterium BMS3Abin08. NCBI lineage: Bacteria > bacterium BMS3Abin08. Next base: position 12,829 of record BDTA01000026.1, on the reverse strand, counting down.
TTTGCATGAATCTACAATGCACCTTGCCGAAAGACCCGGCCTTTGGTCGGGGAGCTTGACTGAAAATCCATACGCACGCGCTTCTTCCCATATCCGGACAGTTCTTTATGCAAACATGTAATGCTCATTTATCCTTTATAAACCGGGCTGTAAACGGTGCGGGCGCCTGGACCGTCTTGATGTAAAAGACCCTCTTCCTGTCTGTATACCTCAGCCCCATCCTGTTAAGGGCACTGTACTCTATCCTCTTAAAGGATCCCAACTCAGCCCTCTTGGCAATCAGATCCCTTTTCTCATCGATGAGATGGATTCTCTGCTTTTCCAACTGGCCAATCTCATACTCAAGCGCAACGATGTTCGACCTCATCCAGATAACCGCAAAAATCAGACATGCAGGAAGGACAATAAGGAGGCCCTTCCAAAAAACAGACAAGATGCCCCTGTTCCGTCCAAGTCTCATAGCCTCTCCACCCCCCTTAACTTTGCGCTCCTTGAAGAAGGATTCTCCCTCAGCTCATCAGCCGACGGCCTTAGCGGCTTTTTATTCAGTTTCCTTACCCTTCCTTCTTTTGCCAGGGAGATGAAATACCTCTTCACTATCCTGTCTTCAAGGGAGTGATAGGTGATCACACAGAGACGGGCTCCCTCTCTGAGAAGCGCCACAGCGTTCTCCAGGCCCGTTTCCAACTCTTTCAGTTCTTCGTTAACGGCTATCCTGAGGGCCTGGAAGGTCTTTGTTGCAGGATGTATCTTGCCCCGTCTCCTGTAGACCCTCTCAACAATTCCTGCAAGCTGATCACAGCGTCTTATTCTCGCCTTCTTCCTCTCCTCAACGATTGCCCTGGCTATCTTCCTTGCAAACCTTTCCTCTCCATAGTCACGCAGTATCCGTTCTATATCCATTGGATTGTAATCATTCACTATCCTCTCCGCCGTCACAGGGCTGCTCCTGTCCATCCTCATGTCAAGGTAAGCGCCGGATGAGAAACTGAACCCCCGCTGATCATCCCTGAGTTGCATCATGGAAATACCGAGATCCATCAAAATCCCGTCCAGGACTTCATATCCAAGCCCTCTGACACCCCCTGTCATTTCCGAAAAAGAGGCCTTAAGCAGCACCAGTCTTTCGTCTTTCAGCTCCTTCTCAACCCGTGCAAGGGCATCACTGTCCCTGTCCATTCCTATAACGACGCCATCCCCATCGATCCTCCTGAGAATCTCCCTTGTATGGCCGCCGCCGCCAATGGTTGCATCCAGATAAACCCCCTTTCCCGATGGCCGTAATAACTCCATCACCGCTGAAAGGAGAACCGGAATATGTACCGGTGTTTTCATCCCGCATGACCATATTTAATCAAATCCCGAGTCCCGCCAGCTCTGACTCAAAGGCCTTTCTGTCTATCCTTGAGGGATCCACAACGGCATCCCATTCCTCCCTGTTCCAGAGTTCGATCTTCTCAATCTGTCCCACAACAACAATCTCACCGTTAATTACCGCATCCTCCCTGTGGGACGCCGGTATCAGTATTCGTCCCTGTTTATCAAGCTCACACTCCTGTGCAGAGGCAACTACCCTTCTGAGAAGCCACCGGACCGACTCCATCATCTTGGGGAGGGACCGGATCTTCTCTTCAAATCCCTGCCACTCCTCAAGGGGATAGAGGTGAAGACACCTGTCAAAGGCCGCATTGGTCACAATAAGTTTCGTGCTATAATTATCGGTAAGGAGGGATCTGAAAGGTGCAGGTATCATCACCCTCCCCTTGGGATCAACCGTGTAATAATATTTACCTGCAAACCCTATCATTTTATCCTTCCACTTTTTACCACTTTTTACCACATAATCATAATAAAAAACACGTGGATTGTCAAGTAAAAAATGGAAAAGCAGAAGAAGTGGCTATATTTTGTGCCAAGGAATAAAAATAACTACAATATATAGTATCTACCGGGAACCTGAGACTCCAAATCACATAAGCCGGGCAACAGACCCCCTGAGAGGTATCCTGTAGTACCCGGGGGATTCCCTGTACCTCTGAATCACCGATAGCATCCCCTCCGGAAAACCAGGCCCGGGCATTACCTCCAGTGCCCCCTTAAACACAAGACCGCGAAAAGCCCCCTTTAACCTGCTGTAGATATCCTTCCCCTCCATGCTGAGGGCCTCTATCCCGAGTTCTCCGCCATCCATCCTGATTGAAGCCCTCATCCGGCTGAAGAGGCTCAGCGGCAGATATATACCACCACTGAAGACATCCCTGAATTTCATGTTTTTTATACTTAACAGGACCTCTCCGGAAACCCCCTTCAGGCCATTTGCTCTTACGGGAACATCGAAAATCCCCTTTACATCAAGCACTCCGCTGCCCTTAAGGGTCTTCAGTACCCTCACAGCCTCGAGTTTCTCTACCCGCGCCCCCTTTAATTCAAAACTCAAATGCGTCCTCCCCCCCGACATAGTAATCCTTAACGCAAGCCCTCCCCCGGCAATATCCCCTCTGAGTTTAACCCCGGGGGTCATACGCAGGAGACTGAGCATGTCTATCCTGCCTCTGAGGTCAACTATTGAAAGGACCTCGGTCTCCCCTCTCCTGATAACCGCTCTCTTAACATGAAAACCGAACAACGGATCCTTACCGAATCCCTCAAGCGATACATTGAGCCGTCGTTCCTTCAGCGGGGATACATCCCCGAATACCAGCACCCTCTCTATCGTCTCCTTGACGTACCGGTCGGGGATACCCACATACCAGACACCAATGGTCAACAATCCCAGCAGTACAATGACAAAAACCGCCTTTTTCAGCATCAGGATCCTGAACCGGCCCTCAGCAGGAGGACCTCAATGGAGGAGTCAAGCCTCTCCTCCTCTGAAAAGGCCCTTTTCAGCCTCATGGACCTCACTATAAAGCCCTCCCTGCCGTTTTCCAACCTGTAGAGCAAGCGCACCAGTTCTTCAAGCGTGAGCCCTGACACCTCCACCTCAAGGTCCTCCATGGAATAACCATCGACTGTTTTTTTCTGGATGGGTTTTATACGGGTCAGCTTCCCCCGGAGTTGAAGTCCCTCAAGCAGCCCCTCCAGTGCAGATGCAGAAGGAGTTTCCTTAATGAAGGCCCTCTTCTTCAGTATCCCGTATTGCGATGAAGCCTCTTTATACTCCTTATAGACCTTCGTCATTGCGGAGAGCTTGGTCTTCAGTCTTCTCTCCCTCTTATCCAGACTCCGTAAATTAAAAAAAAGCACGGCATTGAGAAGAATCAGAGCGAATATCGATATTAATAAAATATTTCTCTTATCCAGCTTCATCCTTCTCCCCCTGAGTGCCGAAGGCCTTGCCGGCAGGACCCGTCGTTCCCTTAATCACGTATCTGAGTTTCCCGTCAACGGTCCTGTCGGTTTCGGAAATCTCTATATCCGGAAAGACCTCCCCGAGCCTGTTCACAAGCCTTTCAATATCCTTCAACTGTGACGAAGAGCCCTTCAATACAAAAAACCCTGTGTCTATATTAAGCTCGGCAAGCACTACCCCCGGGGACCACCTCTCGGAAAGGACGCTTATCAGGTTGAGCGGATCAATCCCCTCGATATCCTTGATCACCCCTTTGAGGGCCTTCAACCTCGCCCTTGTCTGATACAGGGGATCAATAACCCGCTTGGACCCCGGAAAGAGTTCCGTGTACATACCATTCATGCGGAAATCGATATTCTTTAAGACCTTCCTCTTTATGTATACCCTTTCACCTGAGTTGAATAAAAGCACCGCAAGGAGAAAAAAAAGTAAAACAAGCGCCCTCTTTTTATAACGGACCTTCTCCCTGTATTCCTTTGTAAACGAGAGGTCACCCTGTCTGAGGTTTATGGTAGGGTTGTCCATTTCCCCGGCAAGGAGTTCCCCCAACTCATGGAGATCAACACCTGCATTCCCAGAAAACACGCCATCGAAACCGCCCCCATTAATGACCTTGGACAGTTCAAGGGATATGACGATGGAGGGATCGATCCCCTTTGCGTTCAGCGCCCTCAGGGTATCTTCAAGCCATCCCCTCTTTACAAAGGTAATGAGCAGATCCTTATCCCCCTTGTCGGCATCCCTCACTACGCAATCGAAGACTATATCGTCAATATCATCAAGCACAAGGCGCTTCAACTCGTAGGGCACCACCTCTTTCAGCTTGTTCACATCAGAGAAGGGCAGTCTGAGTCTGCGGAACTGCAGGATGTCCAGGGGCAGGCTCAAAACCGCGGCATCAAAACCGAGGCCGTCATCCATCGCCTCTATACCGTTGAACTTCCTCTGTTCAACGAGCCTCAGGTCTCTCTTCCTGCCCTCCATGACCGAAAGTGTTATATCATTACCGTATATCTGAACAAGGCCTATCTTCATCATATCAGGGTATAATAGATTCTTTTTGTCTTTCCTGTAACACTGTAAACCGAATCCGTAATCCTCTTTATATTACCGTAGCTTGCGGTAGCCCTCACCCTGTAATAACCGCTCTTAACAACATACTTGCCTGCGATCTCGTTCATCAGGTCTTTAAACCCCGGAACATCCTTCAATTCGGTTACCGACTTCAGAGGTGAACGGTCACGATAGAGTATAACCCTCTCAGCGAGTTCACTATCTATACTTCCCGAGAGCGACATAATGTTGATCCTGCCGGCGGTATTGATATCTATTCTCCCCGCGAGGTCCCCGTAAACGGTTATATACGGCTTTATTTTCCTGTAAACCTCTTCAGTAATACCCTTGACTGCGAGTATTTCCTCGAGTGTATAAAAGGGGGCATTCTTTGCACCAACCTCTGAATCCGCCAGGCGCTGTTCACTATCGGGGTCAATCCAGTCTGCAAGCGCATCAACGATATCCCCGTCGAGTTCGAGCAGAGAAACGAGCCTCCTGAACCTCTCTATGGCCTCGGTATTGTCGTTCCCGTTGGGATAGATAATGCTGTTGATATTAAACCTCGCCTGTTCATCAACAATCTCGATCCGAAGGGAATCGTCAACTCCGGCCAGGGGAACGGGAACAGTGATCACGCCGGGATAAGTATAACTAATTGCGGCAGAATTTTCCTTGAATATCTCCATCGCCACATCCGCTCCTGAATCGGCAAGTTCTGACAGCCTTACCCCTGAAGACCAGTTGTAGAGACCCGAGGTTGTGGTATAAACATCATAAGAAAACTCCGTAACAACGGCTATGAGGAGGGCAAGTATGAGGAGGACAAGTATGAGGACCGACCCCTCCCTGTTAATGCCGGGAAACTTCTCCGGATTTATCATAGCGGACGATTCATTAAATTCAGAAGCATCATGTTAAGGGAGTTCCCTCTCGGGACAGATGCCGTACATATATAAGTTTACACAAGAGAACACTATCAGTTCAATATCCGGCACAGGGTGAAAGCCCTTTAACAATGCCTTACCGGCTTTTTTAAACCCGGAAATCCATCTCTTGTGATCTTCCGGGTTTCAACGAAAACCGCTTGACTGCCTATAATACTACCGCTTTTGGCTACCAAGCGGCAACAAATAATTTGTCATGCCTTGAAAGCGTTCGATGCATCCGGAACTTATTGAAAAGAATAGATTCCGGCTTAAGGACTGCCGGAATGACAGATAGAGAGAGAGTGACTTTACACACAGACGCTAAGTAGAGTCTGTGTATAAACTGCCGTTTTATATTTTTGTCATACCCGAAGTCTGTAGTCGGGTATCCAGAAGTTACTGAAAAGACTGGATTCCCGCCCAACAGACCGCGGGAATGACGGCTCTATTGTTGAGTTTATACACAGACGCTAAGTAAGGTGCACGGTTGTTCAATTACCGAAGTAATAGTATTTACTTCTCCAGGCAACTGATTGCTCCGTATCTGTTGTGCAGCCTGTCTCTACGCCTGAATGGTTTGGCTATTGGCCCTCTTTTGTGGTATATTTCTGTATGATACAGGATTACAGAGGGGCAGGCTGGAGTTTCTATGCATACATGCCCGGAATTGGAAAAACGATGCGAATCTCTCTGTCCGGAAGCCTTGTTTTATAAATATACCGTTCTCATTATCAGATTATTTCTGACGGCAGTGATATCGGAATAAACTCAGCATGGAGGTTATCATGAAAAGGATTGTAGTTGCTATTGTGTTTTTAACACTTATGATCTCATTCCATGGCCAGCTCTTCGCCAAGGGAGGAAACAGCATTGAGACTGCTCTGAAGGCGTACAACAGGGGCGATTTTCAACGTGCTGTTGACTTGTTGAAAGAACAGGTAAAACAAAGACCCGATGCCGGGGCATACTATCTCATCGGTTACGGTCTTTACAGCCTCGGCAGGTACAACGAGGCCTCCGAATTCTTCAGTCAGGCCTATCTGATTGATCCTGACTTTACCCCTGACAAACACAACCTGCCCAGGGTCCCTGAAAAAACAGGCGGCCTGTCTGCTAAAAAAGCTGAACCGGCAAAGAAGGTCGCGGAAAAACAGAAAGAAACTGCAAAGAAAGCCGTACCGGCGAAAGTAAAGAGGGAAGTAAAGACGGGACCTCCCCCTACTGAAGCAGAAGTGAAAGAGGCAACCAAGCCCCGGGTCTCGGAAGAGCGGAAACAACCAGAACAAAAACAGGCCGTCCAACCCCCTGCCGCAACCCCCCGTCAGGCGCCGGAAAAGGCGTTCAAACCTGCAACCCCGTTCCCGCAGGGAAAGCAACAGCCCGGAGGGCTCCCTTCAGGACTTGGCATCCTCCTCCTGACAGGATTTTATACAACATTCTTCATCATAGGCATCCTCCTGTATCTGTTTCTTGCCCTCTGCCTTTACCTTATAGCGAAAAAACTCTCGGTTCCCGCCCCATGGACAGCCTGGATCCCTCTTGTTCAGATCTGGACATTTGTGGCGTCTGCCGGGAAACCCTGGTGGTGGATACTGCTTCTTCTCATACCTTTTGTCAATTATATAATCGGGATATATCTCTGGATGTGCATCTCGGAAAACCTCGGAAAGAACAAATGGCTCGGGTTACTGATGATCGTGCCTGTTGTTAACTTCATATTCTTCGGCTATCTCGCCTTTTCAAAATCCGGCAATACTTATGAGACCTTCGAGGCCGACTCGACAGAATAACCATGACATTGATTAACAGGAACATGAAAACGGTCATTTATCTCTTCTTGATCGTCCTGGTATCGTCACCTGCCGCTGGAGACAAAAAGAATTCCCTTGAGATTACCGAGGTCGTAATCGCCGAAGTAATCGATAATCTCGTCCCCACAGGTGTAGCGGAGAGCTTCTCTCCCGGGGTTGGCAGGGTATTCTGCTTCACCAGGGTTGAAGGTGCAGTGGATGAAACAGTGATTAAACACCTGTGGTTTTATGAGGGCAGGTTGATGGCCGAGGTCACCCTGCCGGTGAGATCCGGAAACTGGAGGACATACAGCAGCAAGAGGATACTGAGGGCCTGGAAGGGCAACTGGCGGGTCGATATCACCGACGGAAACGGCCTGCTGCTGAAGGTTATTCACTTCAGGATCGAGTAGCCGGGCGACCATTATCATACTCTCAAGAGTGCCGGAATCCCATGTTTTGCATGCAGTTACCGGACAAAACACTCAATCCGAAATAGAGTCTGTGTATAAAGTCGAATAGTTGTCGTTTTTCTGTCATTCCGGCTTGTCCGGAATCGTTCTTTAAGAAGGATTCCCGACTCCCGAATGCGTTCGGGATTGCGGGAATGACAAATAACTGTAGTTTATACACAGACTATATATGACAAATGACATATTACCACTGCAATTGAACACCGCAACCCCAACATAACCGTCATCCCGGCGAACAGGCTGTGTCATAATTCTGAAAACACAACAATCCTTAAAACACATATTGTCATTCTGAATTTATTTCAGAATCCCGTATTTTCAACCTGAAACAATACCGTATCTCAGCAGTGAAAGGCACTTTGAAGAAAAAGATGCTGCTGCCCGTGAAAAGCGGACAGCAGCTTAGGGGAGGTAACGAGGCGCTTATTTATTTTATATCATAATTTTAACTCTTTGTCAAGCAAAAAATTTTAGATATAATACTAAACACAATTTTAGATTACTTTATTATTGAATCTTACTCGCAATTTCCGCCGAATTCTCCCCGGCTCTTCATGAAGCTCGGTGCATGAACAACACAGGATAAACAGCGGGGCTTACCGGAAGGTCTGATAAACCCTTATATAAAGGGACAATTCCATTTCATGTATAATAGACTTAAGTACCGGTGCATGACACCCTGAGGCAGGACCGCGGGGTCTGACTGAGGGGAGGTCTCGCGGCCTGTCTGTGTGCAACGCAGAGGCGGGCAAGACAATGGGGGGGAACGGCAAGTTTATGTTTAATGGATATCTCAGGAAAAACCTGACCGCCAAGGTAGCCCTGATAATCGGCACCATCCTAATAATTACCGTGGGCGTCACCTTTTATATCGTCGAAAAAAGGCAGGAGCGATTGATCATGTCTCAGGTCGAGGCACAGGCGCGTATCCTCTTCAAGCAGATTCTTCTTACCAGAAGATGGATTGCCGACCATGGCGGCATCTTTGTCGAAAAACTCCCATGGGTAGAGAAGAACCCCTATCTCAAGGATTCAGAAATAGTTGATATTACAGGTAAGAGATACATCAAGGAAAACCCGGCCCTTGTAACCAGGCAACTATCGGATTATTCCAAAAATGAAGGCATCTACTGGTTCCATATAACAAGCAGCAAACTCCTGAACCCATCCAACGCCCCTGACGGGTTTGAAAAAAAGGCCCTCACGATATTTGAGAAGGGAGAGGCCGGTGAAGTGTCTGCAATTACACAAGAACAGGGGTTCAAATACTTCAGGTATGTAGCCCCCCCCTGTATGTTGAATCGTCATGTATCAAGTGCCACAGGGGATACCGCATTGGAGACGTCCGCGGTGCTATCAGCGTTACGATACCACTTGAGGGATTACTCTCAAAAATAAACTCCAACAGAAAGGATATGATCCTCGGAACGGTTATCATATCCCTCCTGCTCCTTATAACCCTCATTCCCTCCATAATGGCCTTTATACTGAAGCCGATATCCCGTTTAAGAAATGCCATGGAGGCCTATTCAAGGGGAGAGGAGATACAACCCTTCAGGGAGACTGAAGATGAAATCGGCTCTCTCTACAGGACATTCAACGAGATGCAGAAGACCATAGATGAGCACCGCAACTCCCTGAAAGAACGTGTTGAAGAGGCCACATCTCAACTGCAAAGGACCAACGAGATGCTTATGGAATCAAGCAGGCTGTACAGGGAACTCTCCAACAGGAAATCCGACTTCATATCCTTTATATCTCACGAACTCAGGACCCCCCTTACCGCCATACAGGGGGCCATAGATTACATAAATGCGAGAACTGCAATACTTATGAATAAGGGACACCCGGATGAAATCAAGGACATACAGCAGTTCCTGAAGGTAATAGATTCCAATTTTGAGCGACTCAAGAGGATGGTTAAGGATTCCCTTAACATCGAGAAGATTGAACAGGGAAGGATGGAATTCCATTTTGAATGTATAAACATTGACAGAACCATACAGGATATCCTGCTGGAGGTCCTCCCGCTCCTCGAAAAAAAAGGGATAAGGATTCAGACGGAAATTGACGTGGAGATGCTGACATATGCCGATGAAGACCGCATCAAGGAGGTACTATGTAATCTTCTTGCCAACTCGATCGATCATTCCCCTGAAGGGGCATTGATACACATCGAGGGGTATCGAACAGGTGACCGGACAGTGATACGGATAGAGGATGAGGGACCGGGGGTTGCACCTGAAGTGCAGAAAAAGATATTTGAGAAATTCTACAAGGGCAGGACCGGCGGTACGGGTCTGGGACTTGCTCTCTGCAAATTGATAATAGAGCAACACGGCGGTGAACTCGGCGTCTTAAGTGACGGCATAAAAGGCAGCACATTCTACTTTAAACTGCCGGCAATGGTGGAAAGCGATGAGACACAGGATACTTGCCATAGATGACGACAAAGATATTCTCAGGGTGATGAAGGCCAACCTTCAACTCCATGACTTCCAGGTTGATACAGCCGTGGATTGCAGGGAGGCTGAGAATGCCCTTTCTGAAACCCTTCCCGACCTTATACTGCTGGACCTTATGCTGCCTGACCGTGACGGGATTGAGTTCTGCATCGAACTCAAGAGACAGTACGGAAGGTCGCAGTGCAGGTTTTGCGGCACGGGCTGTACAGTGATGCCGGGTGTCAAGGACGGCAGGGTCGTCTCGATTAAGGGTGACGCCGACAGCCCTATAAACTTTGGAAGACTATGCATGAAGGGCTACTCCCTTCCCCATATCATGTACGGCAACGACAGGCTGACCAAACCGCTTGTCAGAAAATCAGACGGCAGCTACAGTGAAGCCGGTTGGGATGAGGTCCTTGACCTTATTGCAGACAGGTTTGCCGGTCTGATCAAGAAACACGGACGCGACAGTGTTGCATGGTATGGCTCAGGCCAGAACACCACCCAGGAGGCATTCGCTGCCAACAAGCTCTTTAAGGGGATCATCGGGACAGCCAATCTCGAAGGCAACCCACGACTCTGCATGGCTTCAGCAGTGGGGGGTTATCTAAACACCTTCGGCGCAGATGAACCTGCCGGCACGTATGACGACTTCGATCAGGCTGACTGCTTCTTTATCATAGGCTCCAATACCGCCGAGAATCACCCCATGCTTTTCAGGAGGGTCGTCAACCGCAAAACCGCCTATCCGGAGAAGATAAAGGTTATAGTTGCAGATCCCCGTTATACACCAACCGCCAGATACGCAGACATCCATCTGAAATTCAGACCGGGCTATGACATGTATCTACTGAACTCCATGGCCCATGTAATCGTTCAGGAGGGTCTCGTTGATACTGAATACCTGAGATACTGCACATTCAGAAAGGGATTAAAGACAAAGGGCGATTTTATCAACTTTGATGCATACGTGAGCTTCCTCGAAGGATATGCGCCTGAGAAGGTTGAGACGCTGGTTGGAGTACCTGCCTCGGACATAAGGAAGTCAGCCAGGTGGTTCGGAAGAAAGGGGTACGCCACACTCAGCATCTGGACCATGGGACTGAATCAGAGAACAAAGGGGGTTCAGTTGAACTGCCGGGTAAGCAACCTGCATCTCCTGACCGGCAAGATAGGTAAGCCCGGGTGTGATTCCCTCTCCCTAACTGGCCAACCCAATGCCTGTGGTGGCACAAGGGAGCAGGGAGGCCTCACTCACATATTACCAGGACACCGTTCTATAAAAAACCCGAAACACAGGGCCGAGATTGCGGAGATATGGGGTGTGCCCGTAGAGTGGCTGCCCAAGAAACCTACCGGACCTGCGGTGAACATGTTCATGAGACTCGGCGAAGGAAAGATAAAGGCAATCTGGATCAACACCACCAATCCCGGCCAGAGCCTCCCAAATGCCGAAAGATACAGAGAGGCGATGAAGAGGGCATTCACCGTTGTCAGTGATGTTTACCCGACAAGAACCACTGAACTTGCAACCGTCATACTGCCCTCAGCGATGTGGGTTGAGAAGGAAGGCGTCATGGGCCAGACCGACAGGCGTTCCCAGTTTATCCCTAAGCTGGTAGACCCACCCGGCGAGGCAATGTCCGACTTCCGGCAGATAAGGGAGGTTGCCAGGAGGATAGCCAGGAGACTGGGCAGAAAGACCATGTACAGGGTGACAGACCCCCGGACGGGCAAAATCAAAGGGGTTAAGGAGGTCTATGGTCTAGGGTTTGAGACAGAACAAGAGGCATGGAACGAATACAGGCTCTGCACAAGGGGACAGGACGTAGACCTCTGGGGTGTAACGTACAAAAAACTGAAGGCCCATGCCGGAGGAATTCAGTGGCCGTGTACAAGCATAGACCCCGAAAACCGGGGCACGGCAAAGAGATACATATCAAAGGGATATGCAGCCGGGATTTTCGGCTCCACGACCCGGGAATACAGGACCGGATACGTAACCCTCTACGATCAACACATGGAGCAAAAGGGTTTTAAGGGGCCGGTCAACTACTACGGTTCACACCCGTTCCACAAGGGCTCCGAAGGCAAGGCAATCATCAGGGTCGTCAAGGCAGGGCTTGACTTTGAAATGCCTGATGCTGAATACCCTTACGTCCTCAACACCGGCAGGGTTATAGAACACTGGCACTCCGGAACCATGACCATGCGGGTGAGAATGCTGAGGGAACTCAGCCCCAGGGCCTATGTTGAGGTATCCCCCGAGGATGCGGAAAGTCTTAAGCTCACAAATGGCAGCAAGTTAAAGATAGTATCCAGAAAGGGTGATATAGTACTGCCTGTATGGGTTACCGGTAGGGCAAAGCAGGGGATGGTATTCGTCCCGTGGTTTGACGAAAACAAGCTGATAAATTTCCTGACGGTAGATGCCCCCAAGAGCTGGTCCGGGGCAGGTGAACCCGACTACAAGATCTGTGCTGTGAAGCTGATGAAGGTTTAAAGAGTTATGAGACTCTCCTATTCAGAGTCTGTCTATAAAGTCGAACAGTTGTCGTTATTCCGTCATTCCGGCTTGTCCGGAATCGTTCTTTAAGAAGGATTCCCGACTCGCTTCGCTTGCGGGAATGACAAATGACCGTAATTTATACACAGACACTATTTAGAGTCTGTGTATAAAGTCAACAATAGAGCCGTCATTCCCGCGGTCTGTTGGGCGGGAATCCAGTCTTTTCAGTAACTTCCGGATACCCGACTACAGACTTCGGGTATGACAAAAATATAA
>BDTA01000025.1 GCA_002897935.1 bacterium BMS3Abin08 | reverse complement strand
GTGCTTGACACAATCAGACTGATGAAGGAACTCGGTGTCTGGATCGAGGTCACCACACTGATAATCTCCGGGTACAACGATAGCGAGGAGTTTCTGACGTGGGTAGCGGAGTTTATACTATCGGTTGACCCGGCCATCCCATGGCATGTAACCCAGTTTTATCCTACGTATAAACTTACAGACAGACCGGGAACGCCCGTCGGTATACTGAGAAGGGCGAGAGAGATAGGACTCCGGGCGGGCCTGAAGTATGTTTACGAGGGGAATGTGCCGGGGGAGGGCGGGGAGAATACGTACTGTCCGGGTTGTGGAGAGCTGTTGATTGAGAGGTTTGGCTTCAGCCTGACAAGGCTGGAGGTTAAAGGTGGAAGATGTAAAAACTGCAACACCCCCCTGGACGGTGTGGGTATACCATGAGCCGGGTCTGAAGGGGGGGCAAAAGCCCCCTTTTTGTCAGCAGTCCTTTATGATCTGTTAATGTTTTTTCCCTGTTAGTGTTTTAAGGTAAGAGACGAGATCCTTCATCTTTTCGGAGTCCTTTTTGAGGGGTTTGCCCTGTAAGGCATTTTTAATACAGAAGTTTACGGCATCTTCTATTGTTGACTGTTTTTTGCCCATTATTGTAAAAGAGGCCTTTTTGCCGTTGATACCACTGCCCCTGGGGTGGCAGGTGTTACAACTGTTGCCGTTTGTTCCAAGGGTTTTGTCCTTGAAGATCTCAACCCCTTTCATTAAACTGCCGGCAAATGAAATGCCGAAAGTGATTGTTACTAAGAGTGCAATTACGGTCATGATCAGTCCTTTCCTCATCCTTATCATCTCCTTTTCCGTTTTATTAATACCGTGACCCGGCGACAGGCAGCTCTGACCGTCGCTTAAATGGTTCCAGGGTTTCATATCCGTTTTCGGCATCTAATGCTGTTTTTCCATAGGAGAGCGAACAGTTACCTGAAGTTTGATCTGCAAGTTATCTATAAACTATTGTCGCGTCAACTCTCAATTGTCATTCCGGCTTGTCCGGAATCAAAGAGGAGTATGATTCCCGACGTAGCGGGAATGACAATTCAAACACCCCGACAATACAAGGTTGTACACGACAGTATATTATAATACTTATTCCGGTTTGAATGTACCCCGGATTAACTTTTCAGCCTAAAATCCCCTCGCTTCCCCCAATACTCTCCCGCCAAGCGCCCTGAATTGTCGACAGAGATTCCATCAATTCATGAAAAGGGCAGGAGGCCCGACGAGAATGAGACGAAAAGCCATTACCCACCTGCCCGTGCGTTGCACACAGACAGCGGAGAAGGTTGTGGGTGGGCCACCTTGCCCCTTGGGCAACAGCCCGTAAATATCCTATGGAGGTGCCGTTTCCTCCTCAAGGTTTCTGAATATCTCCAGGACGGATATAAAGAGTGCCAGAACCAGTGGACCAAGGATCAGGCCGAGAAGGCCGAAGAGATTGAGGCCGCCGATAACGCTGAAAAAGATTATGGGTGTGGGCATTCTCGTTCTTCCACTGATGATGATAGGTTTCAGGATATTATCAACCATGCTTATTATGAAGATCCCCACAAAAAGGAGGACAACTGCCTTGACGACTGCATTTTTAATAAAAAGATAGATTACCACGGGTCCCCATACGGAAGCTGCCCCAAGCCCCGGGATAAAAGACATAAAGCCTATTGCGGTACCAAGGAGCACCGGCGATTCGAGTCCAAGAAAAAAGAAGGTTATCCCACCCAGCACTCCCTGTATCAGGGCAACAATAACCCCCCCATAGATTGTAGAGATGACCATATCCTTTATCTGGGATTCAAGCCTCCTCTTCTGTTCCTGGGAAAAGGGCATATAGTCCCTGATTCTTCCCATGAAATCGGGTGCGTCCTTCAATAAAAAGAACAATGCAAAGATCATAAGAAAGAAGTTGATAATAACAGTGAAGACATTGGCCACACCTGTTGTGATATTTCCAAGAATTACCTTACCGATTTTGGAGATGTTTTCCGATATTATCCGTGCAATGTCAAAGTCCCTGATGTTGAAAACCGACTGAACCCTTTCCTGTATCCAGACAGCCTGTGGGCTCCTCAGCCATTCGTCAACCTTTCCTATGCCCTGTGTATTGAGGTATTCAGCAAAGTTTTTTAATTCACTGGTGAGGTTGACGGTGAGATAGGAGAAGGGGCCGACTATCATGGCTATCACGATTATTAAGGTAATTAAAGAGGCCAATGATTTCCACCTGACAAACCTTCTCAGATAGGCATAAACAGGATAGAAAACAACCGTTAAAACTATTGCCCATGCGATTGCAGAGAGGAATGGTCTGAGGATGAGATAGCTTAAATAGGCAAGAGAGATGGTAAAGATGATTATTGTGAACAGGTAGAACCTGTTGCCCCGCCTGTCCCTTTCGGGGGATGGATGTTTATCCGGACTGTCCATGTTCTTTGTATTCCTGTGCGATCCTGTCCGGTTGTTCCTTCGGATCAGGGGAGAACCTCTCAGGCATCAACATTATCCGGGTCATAAGCGGCAAGAGGATTCCCGCGCCTATCTTCATTTTCTGAAACAACCCGATGCGGTCAAGCCCCTCTGTTTTTGATCTGAATAAGTGGCCTGCTTCCTCTTTTATATGTGGGAGGAGCTTTATACTCAGCGTGGCGGTATTGAAGAACTCGTCGGTCCTGATACCGACCCTCTTGAGTGGACTTGAGAGTGTTTTCAGGGAGGAGATAATATCTTCAATGGAGGTGGTAAGCATAAGGATCTTTGCAGCAACAATAAGTCCTGAAACCCTTCCGGCCCTGGTCAGTGCGCTTTGCAGGGAATCATCTGTGATGATTAATGCACCCATCTCTATAATTACCCGTCCGTTATGAAAGAATATATTACCTGTAAAGGTGGTAAGGATTAAAATACCGACCGGTATCCAGCCCTTCCTCATCCTCCTGTCCGGGTAGATTAGAAAAATTAGGATACTGATGGAAAGTAGTGCTATTGAAAAAAACGTGTTATGGATCACAAGGATGATAAGTGCAAAGATGGTAAAAGAGAATATTCTCAGATATACATCCATTTTTTCAGCCCCAAAGAGAGGATTTTTCCATTATAATGATTTTGACTTGACGGACTTCGAAGTCAAGACAGTATCAATTGTGGCAGATCCTATCTGTTCATTGCAAGTTTTGGTGCATCGGGGAGGGAGAGGATATATCTGTATATGCCTGATGCAATCCCGCGGGCAGAGGTCTCTCTGAACTTCCTGCTCTTCAGCATCCTCTCTTCAGCCGGGTTGCTTATAAAGGCAACCTCTACAAGTACGGACGGCATCTCCGCCCCGACAAGAACATAAAAGAGGGCCTGTTTGACACCAAGGTTTATCACCCTCTTGTATCTCCCGGAGAGTCCGGATACAAGAGACCTCTGGATATAATGGGCGAGTTTGAGTGATTCATCCCTCTTGCTTTCCCTCTCGAGGGATGTGAGGATCATCCCGAGTTCGCTCTGTGATTTCTTCATCTTTGCAACGGATATCCTGTTTTCCCTTGCTGCTACCCTCAGGGCTTCGGTGTCATTTGTCCAGTTAAGGAGGTACGTCTCAAAGCCGCGGGTCTTTCTTGTGTGGCTTGCATTTGAATGGATCGACACGAAAAGATCGGCATCCTTTCTGTTTGCGAATCTGGTTCTTTCATCGAGACTTATGAACCTGTCCCTGTCTCTCGTAAGATAGACCTTCAGGTTATAATACTCCTCGAGCGTCCTTTTTAATCTCTTTGCAATGTCGAGTGTGACATCCTTTTCCCTCAACCCCCTGCGGCTGATGGCCCCGGGGTCGCTGCCGCCATGGCCCGGATCAATAACAACAATTTTGCGTTCCCTGAAGAAGGGGTTTTCTTCATTGCCTATATCGATTACGAGCCGGGCCGGGGAGGTGAGAGTGTATGCCCTGTATTGTCCGTTTCCGTTGAGCTCAAGCACCAAGCGGGCTACCCCCTTGCTGTACTGTCCAACCCTTATTCCTTTGAGCACACTGTTCTTGAGTGTCAGGGGTTTTATCTTTTTCGAGATAAGTACACCTTTGAGGTCAAAATAGATCCTCTCAGGGGATGTAAGCCTGTGTGACGCATATGCGGGAAGACCGGATAGCTCTACCACTACCCTTGTCCTTGAGTTTGTAACGCTGAACCTGATGTCTTTGATCTCTATGGAATCAAGCGCCTCCGGAAGACCCGTCTTTAAGACTACGGAGGCGAAGAGAAGCAGCGTTAACAGAAGCCTCCCGGGGGGCAAGAATAATTTAACCCTGATAAACCCCTTTGAGATAAATCCCGCCATAAAGTTCATTATACATAAATTGTTTTTATTTTTCAAGTAGTTTTTTGTACTTTTCTAATATAAAGATTAAGTAGTATTTTTTAACCTGCTGAAAACAATAGAAATAATTCTTTGGCTTTCTGCTGGGGATTGATTTATAAAGGGGGGTGTTTTCTGATAGAATATAATAATGATCCATGGGATGAATGAAAATGTGAGATACTGTGGTGTGAAGTACCATGTCCAGACCGAAGACAAGGGCATAAATAACCCTTCATTGGTGAGTATCATCTTTTACGGTGGGACGATTATTGCTGTAGAGCGCATCTGTTACAAGGAGATTATCGGGAAGGAGGATATTGAAAAAAGGATTACGGAACTCTTAAACGGACTTCACCGGAAAATGATAGAGGCCCTGAAGGGGGGCGCTTATGACGAAAAAATTAAGGCCTGTGTAGATTTAAAGAAACCCGCTGTTAAGGAGGCGCCCCCCCCTTCCCGTGAGGAAAGGGAACTGATCGGTGTTGTGAAGAACAACGTGCTTCCGTCACTCAGGGAGGAGTTGGGGATTGACCTGACGAGGGAAGAACTGGTCAGGCTCAGGAGGGCAATCTCTAAAATACCGGAAGGGGAAGTCAGGGACCGGATGCTTTGTCTTTATTCAGAGGTATATTCGATAATTCGGAACAGATGCGACAGGGATCAATTCAAGGCGCTGGTTAAAAAATGGCCTGGTGTTGCTAAGGGGTCCGGAGAGGGGCCTGCGGGGGTGAAGCCGGTCAGGTCCGCTGTGGAGAAGGTTACACATGGAGACATATCGGAGGTAATAGGGGACAGCCTTACAAGCGCCCTTTATGAGAAGCTCTTCAACGAGATTCATGATTCTTTTTTTCAGAAGAAGGGATCAGTGGAGATAGTCTTTGAGCGACTCCTCAATTCAGGGGTTATCCAGAAGAGGACGTCTCCTGAGTGGCGCAACAGAATGAGAAATAAATGGAAGATGTGGTATCGGGAATTCCTGGGTGGTCAAGATAAAAATGCCTGAAAAGATCCTTATAGTCAAGCCAAGTTCCCTCGGAGATATTATCCATTCTTTGCCTGTCCTTAATGCAATAAAAAAATTTCGTCCGCATTCAGAGGTCCACTGGGTAATTGACAGGGGATATGAGGAGCTCCTCAGGAACCATCCGCTTGTTGACAGGACAATCGTTATTAATAAGGATAACTGGAGAAGGCCGCTCAGGGGCATTAAGACGTTGATGGAACTGAAAAGACTCTTTGGTCGGCTCCGGGCTGAAGGATATGATACCGTTATCGACCTTCAGGGACTCTTCAGAAGCGGGATAATTACCTTCGTAACATCCGCGCCTCTCAGGATCGGGTTTGAAGATGCAAGAGAGCTGAGTCCGCTCTTTTATAGCAGGAAGGTCAGGGTTGGAAGGGAACTCCATGCAGTCCGGAGGAATCTGAAGCTCCTGAAGGCAATCGGGATTGAGACCGATGAGGTGGCATTCCCCTTTCCCGAAACTGAAAACAGCGGGCTGGAGAAACCCTACTATGTGGTTGTTTCCGGCGCCAGGTGGAAGACCAAGCAGTGGCCATTGGAGTACTTTGCCGGGTGTATCAATGCGCTGTCGGGAGAAGATGGCCGGGGCCTGTTTGAAGGGGCAAGGGCTGTACTGGTCGGTAGCGGGACGGATGAGGGGATAACACGGCGGATTTCTTCAATGACAGGTGGAAATGCCATTAATATGGCAGGAAAAACAGGGCTCGGGGAGTTGATTTCCATCATTAAAGGCGCCTCCTTTGTGATTGCTAACGATTCAGGCCCCATGCATATTGCCGCAGCCCTGAATGTGACGGTTTTTGCCGTCTTCGGTCCTACAAGTGAGGCTTTGACGGGACCTTACGGCATGGAAGGCAATGTCCTCAGTGCACCACTTCCCTGCAGGCCCTGTTTCAGGAGAGACTGTAAAACAGTACAGTGTATGAAGGATGTTTCTCCTGAAGAACTAATAAGGAGGGTTGTGGATTATTATAAAAAAAATTAATGGCTTTCCTGTTGACAGAAGGGATATGCCTGTCCTGAATTCATTTCAGGGATGACAATAGCAGGACCGGCCCCTGTGTGGAAAATATCCACTCCACCCTCAAGATATAAATAAAGAAGAGGGTATTCACTGCGTCCGGAATGATGCGGGCTGTATCCTTTTTATTTGTTCTGTAAAAAGTAAGCATCTTCGGTTAATCTAAACTTGTAATTTTAGGTTGACATTGGTGGTTTTTTTCATCTATGTTATTACTATACTATAGTCAGTAAGGGTAACGAGGCTTAAACTACTTGAAAGGGGGTGATGATTAGAAGGAATCCAAAAGAGATAGACATATAACAGCATTTAGAGTGAAAACGCAAATTTGTATTTTACAAATGAAAAAAAACCTTCGATGGGGAGGATGTATGAAGAAAGTATTATTTGTTTCACTCTTGGCCCTTTCACTCGTTGCATTTTTTGGTCTGACAGTTGCTCATGCAGGTGTTAATCTGAAGGGGTTTGCTTACGTTCAGGGCCATGGCGGCCATGTGGCAGTCGTCGACCTTGCAACGGGAGAGGTAAGAAGAATCGTTGAGGGCAAAGCTTCCGACGCCCTTACCCTTTCAAAGGACGGTAAAACTCTCTATGCCTTCAGTCTCGACGGTTATGCAAAGGAGATCAATCTCGTTACCGGAAAACAGACCAACTGGGTAAGACTCGGTAAACAGCACTGCGGTTCTAATATTGCCCCGGATGGTACTATCTGGGTTTCCGACATGACCGACGGCCACGTCTATGTATACGACCCTAAGACCCACAAGCTTGCCGACAGTTTTCCTGTAAGTAAATCCATATGCGGGATCACCTTTTCAAAAGACGGAAAGACAGCATATATTGCCGACATGCCGGGTGGTTTTATCAACATCGTGGATGTCAGGACCAAGAAGGTCAAAGGCAAGATTACGGGGGTCGGCAACTTCATTCACCGTGGAAGGTTAAACCCTGCCGGAACAGAGATATGGGAATCAGAGGGTAACGAACTCAAGGGTGGAAAGCCTTATGGTGTAGGTTACGCCGAGGCCGGTGGCCATCCGGGCGGGGTTGTCATTGTTGATGTCAAGACCGGCAAGGTAAAGGATTTCGTAATCACCGGTGGTAACGTACATGACATTGACTTTACCCCCGACGGCAAGTATGCCCTTGCCGCCGTAAGACAGGTTCCCGAACAGGACGACAGCGGAATCGTCGTAATCAACACAAAGACCAAGAGGGTTGTCAAGGTCTATTCAGCTTGCAAGAAATGCCACGGCGCCATCGGCTTGGAAGTCTCGGAAAAAGTTGACAACGGCAGGCCCTTCCTCTGTGGCATTCAGGTAGACTGGAAGGCAACCGGATTCAGCAAGGCGTGTGAGTAATTTTATTCTTACGACAGAGGGGAAGAAGCTCTTCTTCCCCTCTGTTTTTTTCTCAGGATCCTGAAGCGGGTCCAGGACGACAATACCCGGAGAGGCCTGTTAACCAGATGACGATTACAAGGTATTTATCAATACTGCTTCTTATTCTTATATCGGTGTTTTTTCTATCCTTTGTGCCGGTTCATATACGCTTTCCTGATGACGGGCCGGATATAATCGATATATGTAAAAAGGTGTCTGATTCAACAGCCTCGATGTTTTTTATGTTTATTCCTGTCTTTATCTATATCTATATTGCTGCGGTTCTTGTTAACTCGGTTCTTGAACGTATTCCCTCTGTCTTTATAATATTCCCACCAACCCTTTCGATGGGAAGATCCCCCGTCTGAAAGCCCGTACCTGTCCTTATTGTCTTTCCGGAGGGTTTGTTATGATTTTACAGATTCGGAGGTTGTCCGAAGGGAGAGCGACATTGAAACGGATTAATCTATCCCATATTGCACTTAAGAACATAAAGCGCAAGTTTTTCAGGAGTATTGCCATCGCAATCTCGGTGACCGTTGTGGCTGCAACGCTTTTTTCCGTTACCACGGTGATGGACTCCGTAGAAACGAGTTTGGAGAAAGGCACCGCACGACTGGGTGCCGACATCATGGTAGTTCCTGAGAATGC
This sequence comes from bacterium BMS3Abin08, assembly GCA_002897935.1. Classification (NCBI taxonomy): domain Bacteria; species bacterium BMS3Abin08. The sequence goes on along the minus strand of BDTA01000025.1, from coordinate 11,993 downwards.
AGTGGCCCAGGCAAAGACGGTCCTTCTTGCAGGTGAACCATCGACATTTTATATGGACAGGGGTATCGAGGATAAGGTGCGCCAGGTTGAAGGGGTAAAGGCGGCAGCCAGTCAGGTCTTTCTACAGACAGCCCAGTATAAATGTTGTTCGGTGGGGAATATGCTGCTTATCGGCTTTGAACCGAAGAACGATTTTACCATTATGCCCTGGCTTTCAAAAGAGCTGTCAAGACCACTCGGTACGAAAGAGATAATCATGGGGAGGGGACTTACGGCGTATGACGTTGGTTCAAAGATCCGGTTTTACGGCAAGGACTTCGATGTAGTCGGGATGCTTGAAGAGACTGGGATGAAATTTATCGATGACTCTGTCTTCATGCCTTATGCAGCGATGAAAAAACTCGCAGAGGAGTCACAACATAAAAAAGGTGTAAAGGTTGCAAAACTGCCGCTGGATAAGATCTCCACGGTCCTTGTTCAGGTCGAGCCGGAGATCAGCCCGTCAAGGGTGGCTATCTTTATTGAACACGATATCCCCGGTGTCAAGGCGATAGTCTCCGAGCAGGTGATCTCTAATGTGAGGAAGCAACTCTTTATACTCCTGAGGAGTATCCTCTCAATAAGCATAATTCTCTGGGTCATGGCCCTCCTGCTGATCGGGGTGGTATTCTCGATGATTGTTAACGAGCGACAGAGGGAGATAGGGCTTCTTAGGGCTATGGGTGCGAAGAGAGGAAGTATCTTCCGTCTCATCATGACCGAGGCAGCCATCCTGTCTCTGTCAGGAGGGGTTGCCGGTATTATAATAGGCGGAATTTTTCTTTACGTATTTAAAGGTTTTATCAGGGCATCTTTGAATATCCCCTATCTCTGGCCCTCTGCAGGTGAGTTCGTTTTACTGATTGTTTTCTGTCTTATTCTGTCCTTTATAACGGGTGTGGGTGCAGCGCTTTATCCCGCTATAAGGTCGATGACAATGGAGCCTTACGAGGCAATAAGGGGTGGGGAATAGCATGGCGATGAAGGATTCAGCATGACACGGCACACAGTTTATGACTTTCTCAACAGCCTGTCAAAACCATATTGTATGGTTTCTCATATCCTGCATCATGAATCATACTGTTTAAGAAGGAGATCATTATGATAGAGGTCAAGGATTTATCAAAGACTTACAAGGTAGGCTCTGATATCATCAAGGCCGTTGACAACGTTAATCTCAGAATTGAAGATAACGAGTTTATCTCCATACTTGGCCATTCCGGAAGCGGCAAGACAACGCTCCTGAGTCTTATAGGTGGACTTACAAAGCCTGATTCAGGCACTGTGGTTATTGACGGTACCGATATCTGGTCGATCAGCGACAATGAACTCTCCGGGCTCAGAAACCAAAAGATGAACTTTATTTTTCAGTTTTCCAGCCTGATTCCCACACTGAATGTTATCGAAAATGTGATGCTCCCGACCGCCTTCAGCAAAAACAGGAAGGACGGGGCATACGGGTACGCCATGGAATTGCTTGAAATGGTGGATATCAGGGATAAGGAAAAATCTTATCCGTCCCAGTTGAGCGGAGGACAGCAGCGGCGGGCGGCAATCGCCAGGGCATTCATAAATCATCCGGAGATTATCCTTGCCGATGAACCGACGGGAGACCTTGATGAGGAGACGGAAGCAGAGATAATGAAACTGTTTCAGGGGATGAATGAGGAAAAGGGTATAACCTTCATAATCGTTACGCACAGTTCCGAGCTTGCACGCCATACAAGAAAGCAGTACAGGATGGTACATGGAATGTTAAAAAAGGCATAGATGAGAAAAAAAAGTCTGTTTATTATTTTAATACCGTTTCTTTTTACGTTAATCCTGCTATCCTGTAAGGAGAGCGGTCCACCCGAGATAAAGATAAAGTGGCCTGAGCTGTTTATAGGGAACCGGGAGGCATCGGCCTTCATGGTGATCCTTAATGATGGTACAGGGAAGGACAGACTTACCGGGTGTTCGATACAGGGGTATCCCGAAGTGGTTGGTGAACTCCATGATGTCGTTAATGGCCGCATGCAAATGGTTGAGGAGTTCGTGATTCCTGCCGGGGGTGTCCTGGAATTAAAGCCCGGCGCCCTGCATTTGATGTTTTTCGGACTCCCTGAGGAGATCGGTGATGAGGTGACAATAGTATTGAAATTCCAGAAAAGTGGTAAAATCAAGGTTAAGGCGAAGGTTAAGCATTATTGATTATGAAAAAAACGGTTTTCACAGGGATGCTTCTCAAAGGCATAAACATAACGGTGCTGCTTTTGTTCAGTTTTGCCGTAGTGCTTTCCTGCGTTACCGTATCCCGGGTAAACAGCAGCGTTTCCATTACCGAAACAGGAGAACGTTTATTGACGCTGGATACCTGTTCAGTTGAGCAGGCCTCAACCTTTGCAAAAATACCCCTCATCCTGCCCTTGTCCCTGCCCTTGAATAACTCCCCGGAGATCCTGTCGTATATTTATCTCCTTGAGGACCTGCGGTTCAGTTCCGCCTTTCTTCCACCCCTGTTCAGACCCCCTGCCTTTGTATAGCACGTGTTTCTTTTCAGAGCGGAAACGCAGACCAACCGCTGCACGTGCCTGCACTGGCGGAAATTTTTTCTGAAAGATCTCGAATCAGTGACAGTACCGTGACTCTGAAAAAATCAGATGTAATAAGAGGAGGTTATTTATGAGACACAGGTTTGTGGGAATAATTGTGATTGTTGCGCTTGGCCTTTTGTTTCAGGGAATGGCATATGCGGAAGGACCGGTGAAGCCGACAGAGAAGGATAAATGTTCCGTATGCGGGATGCATGTGGCTCCCTATCCCAACTGGGTTTGTGAGATAGTATTTAAAGACGGGACGAGGACATTCTTTGACGGTCCAAAGGATATGTTCAATTTTTATTTCAATATCGCAAAGTATAATAAGGCCAAAACAAAGGCCGACATAGAATCCCTCTACGTTACCGAATACTACACAACCAGGATGGTTAAGGCAGAGGATGTTTATTTTGTGACCGGAAGCGATGTGATGGGTCCGATGGGAGATGAACTCGTTGCCGTTAAGGGTAAAGCCAGGGCGGAGACCTTCATGAAGGAACACCATGGAAAGAAGATGCTCAGCTTTGACGAGGTGACCCCCGCAGACATACCGGGTGGAATGATGAAGATGAAGGGGATGAAAATGAAAGGGAAGAAGATGAACGGTATGTAGCACCCTGAAAACCGTTCTGTTTTTTCAGGGAATGAACATCTTCTTATGAGGTAATGATGTGGTATTTAAAATAACCCTTCCCTCCCCCCATAAAGGGATGGAAATCCAACGGTAACCCTGCTGGGAGCAGCAAATTGAGACAGTATGATTAAGCACAGGATATTCATAGGTTTTATTCTCTTTGAGATTCTGGTCCTGGTATTTCTGTTTTTACACGGTGTGGTTGCAAAGAATAACCGCTCTTCAGAGATCCGGGGAAAGAGGATGATTGTTCATGATTTGATGCTTACCGACCTCTCGATCTGGACAGAGGCCCGGTACACGCGGAATCCGTCACAGGCCGACCTTTTTTCTCCCTTTCAGGACTACCCATCCTCGATTGAACACTTTCCTGCGGGCTCCATTATTGCACCCGCTCCTGCATCGATACTTCGTGGAGAATTTAAGTGAAAAAGCATATAAAGATTCTTGAGTTTGCCCTGTCTACTCTATGGAGGAGAAAATACAAGAACCTTGGCATTATAGTAGTTTTCTCCATTATTGTATTTACCCTCTCATCGATACTCCTTCTCACCTATTCATTTAAGAGAGAAGCGGTTGCAATACTCAGCGGCGCACCCGAACTCATCGTCCAGAGGGTCACCGGGGGGAGGCATGACCTTATCCCGCTTGATTATATCAAAGAGATAAAGAGTATACCCGGGACCGGAGAGATCATACCGAGGTATTGGGGCTACTATTACGATATCTCCACCGACGGAAACTATACCATACTTGGCGCATATGACAGGTTGCATGATTCAATCCGGCTGCTCAAGGGTGATTTTATCAAAAAAGGCCGGCAAGGCGTCTGCGTAATAGGAAGGGGTGTGTCCGATGCAAGGTTTGCAGGCATAGGCAACAAGATACCGATTGTCGGCTCTGACGGGAAGGTTCATGTGTTCACCGTTATCGGGGTCTTTGATGCTAAATCAAGCATTGTGACCAATGACCTCGTTATCATAAGCCTTAAGGACATTCGATCACTTTTCAGTATCCCTGAAGACCAATCCACCGATATCGTGGTCCGGGTATACAACCCCGTGGAGGTTAATAATATCGCCGGAAAGATAAAATCACGCTTGCCTGATACAAGGCCGATAACGAGAAGTGAGATATTGAGGACCTATGACACCCTCTTTGACTGGAGAAGCGGTTTGATACTGACCATGTTTTCCGGCGCCGTTCTGGCTTTTATCATTCTTGCATGGGACAAGGCAACAGGACTGAGCGCCGAGGAAAAGAGAGAGATAGGTATACTGAAGGCAATTGGATGGGAGACCTCCGACATAATGGAACTGAAGTTCTGGGAGGGCCTTGTTATCTCCTCCGTATCTTTTCTGACGGGCGTCATAGGTGGATATATCCATATCTTCTTCTTCGGTGCATCAATCTTCTCACCTGCCCTGAAGGGATGGTCTGTCATATTCCCTAAGTTTCATCTGATGCCCTATATCGATCCCTATCAGGTAGTGGTACTGCTCTTTTTCACTGTTATTCCATATATGGCTGCAACGATTGTGCCTTCATGGAAGGCCTCAATAACCGATCCCGATGTGGTGATGCGGGGATGAATAAAATATTCTATAAAGCCGCTGATTGAAACGTGTTGATACAGCTTTGGAAAAGGACTTTTTCTGCAATGAATACGGTTATCAAAACGGAAAACCTATCAAAGGTTTTTAACCCTGGAATGCCTGACGAAATGAGGGCGGTGACCAGTGTATCTCTTGAGATCCTGGAGAGAGAGATCATTGTACTGAAGGGTCCGAGCGGATCAGGCAAAACCACCCTCTTGAGCCTCATCGGGTGTATGACACGTCCTACAGAGGGGAGAATAGTTGTTAATGGTAAGGATGTGGCAAAACTTCCGGAGAGGTTTCTGACGGATATCAGGCGCAAAACCTTTGGGTTCATCTTTCAGCAATTCAACCTTATAAAGGGTATAACTGTAATTGAGAATATAATGCTTCCGCTTTATCCTACGGACAGAGGGTTTTTAGAGATCAGAAGCCGTGCAGAGTCCATACTCGATAAGCTGGATATAATAAGAAAGAAGTACAATAAGGTTCAGCAGCTCTCCGGTGGTGAGCAACAGAGGGTGGCAATAGCGAGGGCATTGATAAATGATCCGGAAATCATCCTTGCAGATGAACCGACAGCACATCTTGATACAAAACTCTCTGAAGACTTATTAAGTATAGTAAGACTCTTAAACGAAGAGGGGAAGAATATCATTATTGCCACCCATGACCCTCTTGTATATGAAAGGGATTTCATTGACAGGGTTATTGAGATGCGTGACGGAAAGGTAATCAGTGAATAAATCAATACGGTATCCGGAAGCCGGAACACGGAAAGAGGATATTTAGTTTGATCATGTTTTCTCTCTTGAAACCTGTATCCTGATTGGTATAAGAATGTTTCTCCATCCGGCAATAATAGCACTACTGGGAGGTTCGCTCATTACGACCGCGATGCTGATTTATTCTTCCTACGTAGGCATCGTGATTATCAGGAGGTGGGATATCAGCAGCAGTTCAGAGGGGCAGCTGTTACTTGAGAGGAAGACCTATCTCCTCTCAACAATCATGAGCTTTGTTCTTGCCCTCTCAATACTCTCTACCTTTTTATTCATCTACACCGTCGATGATCTCCACCGTCTGTTTGTAGGTGCGATGTGTGCTACAGGGTCCCTGAATGCCAACCCGGTTGGCTGGTATGTGCTCTTTTTAAAAATCGGTATATTCTTTCTTGCATCAATCTGGATAGCAATGAATTACATTGACCAGAGGGCGGAGGACTTTCCTCTTGTCAAGAAAAAGTTTGTTCTATTACTGTTCATCACCCCCCTTCTTATAACTGATACATATCTTCAGTTCAGATACTTTCTCGGACTCAACCCGAATATAATTACCTCATGCTGCGGGTCGTTATTCAGCAAAGAGGGCGGAGGTGTAGCAGCAGGGCTCTCAGGTCTTCCTCTTAAACCGGCGATGATAGTCTTTTATCTTGCCGTAAGCGGTTTTATTCTAAATGCCCTTCTGACATTGTTCTTACAGAACAGCGCTGCCAGGTATTTATTATCCGTGTTTTCAGTGGTGCTGTTTGTTGTAGCAATTGCCTCAATCGTCTCCTTCATATCACTTTATTTTTACGAAATCCCTACACACCACTGCCCCTTTGACCTCCTGCAGGGCTATTACAACTACATTGGCTATCCCCTTTACTTTACACTTTTCGGTGGCACATTATTCGGTATGCTCACAGGCATATTTGAACCCTTCAGGAAAATACCGTCACTGAATGTCCTGATAAACAGGGTCCAGAAGAAATGGGTTATACTATCGATTTTTTTCATAGTAATGTTTGCCGCCATCTCTTCATGGCCGATAATATTTTCCAGTTTTACGATGGAGGGATACTATTAGACGCTTAGGAATATTATTAAGTCTTCAATCACAGATGATGATCTTGGACCTATTACATTACATTTTGGTAAAAACGGTTTGCAAGCACAGGAATTCACAAAAGCACTTACCTGCCTCTTAAGGCTGTACGATTGAAACAGGAGTTGTTTATTAGCGGGCAGGAATAAATAGAGTCTGTGTATAAAGTCGAACAGATGTCGTTATTCCGTCATTCCGGCTTGTCCGGAATCGTTCTTTGAGAAGGATTCCCGACGTGCTTCGCTTGCGGGAATGACAAATGATTGCACTTTATACACAGACACTGATTATGGCGGGGTGGATGGATCCATCCACCCCGCCTGTTACTCGTCAGGATAGTCTTTTAGGTCCTGGTCCGTTATTTCTTGAGCGTGTCATAAGTTTTGTTCGGTGTCGGGACATACTGGCCATGACAGTCCTTGCAGTTGTTCTGGGATGTGGAGCCGTTTGCTAAGACATTGTACAGCAGTTTGTGTTTAGCTCTGTACTTGCCGTTTGCAGCATATTCATTTAACATATTTGCGGTCTCGATTGCAGTGTTTGCCGAAAGACGTGCACATCTTTCCGCCCTCTCATTTGAAAGAAAAGCGACACCTTCCGCCCGCATCCACTTTCCTACTGATATATGGCAAACAGGCGTGCCCGCAATGGTCATATGATGTATCTGGGCCTTCAGTATCTTGGCGGGTGTAAAGCTCGGCAGTTCGGTATAGGAGTAATAGAATGCGAGATCGTTGATCATACTCTCTGCAGTATCAGTGTCTCTTGTTGAAAGGCCTATTATAACCGCCGCTCCCGACAGGGTGCCGCATAATGCCCCCCATCCGGCCAGTCCGCCATGAAACGCCCTGTAGGCGTCGATTGGGAATCCTTTCCATGCACCTCCAACCTTCTTTTTCAGTGGCGTAACAAAGCCTGCTATGACAGAGGATGCACACCACCGCTTGAAGTAATTTTCATAAGCGATCTGGCCTACTTCGTGAGGATTGAGTTTTGCATACTTAAACTGTGATGCATACTTGTATGCCTCGGCGTTTTTGGCTCCACTGATTACACCAATTGACGATAGTAAAACTGCACCGGCAGCCATCTTGCCTGCACCCAAGATTACATCTCTCCTTGTAAGCCCCTCTTCCATGCTGTCTTTCATTATAATAGCCTCCTGATTTTAGTTTTTAAAAAGCTCCACCCCGAACAGTACATCCGAGGTGGAGAAGTTTAAATGGGGAGTAATATGAAGAAAGTATCTTCCGGAGAACGGAATATACTACTTCATAAGTACTTCTTGCCTGATGAAATAATCAGGCGTTAAATACCTCGGGTGTTGTCTGGGTTTAGACTCTCGGAGGGTGCTCCGTAAGGTAGGGTAGCAGATAGGTATAGAAGATATCGGTATCCGGTCCAAGGACCGCCATAAAACAAATAGAGCATACCTTAACAGGACTTGAACAGATACATGGAACGTCGAAGCTCGTTGATAAAGCCGCTGCCTGTGCATTACATACGTCGAGACTCAAGAGATAGGTTCCGTCCTTGGCGGGGGCGATATTTAATGATAGAGGAGCAAAAACAGAAAGCAATAAGAGAATCAGAAGAAAAATTCCTTTTCCTTTCATATTATAAATATATAGGTAATACTCATTACTTGTCAAGCTATATTTTTAATTGTTATTGTATATAGAGTTTTGGTTATCAAGATTTGTTAATGCCGGATCGGAATATTTACCGAATATTCCGTTTTGTCTCTACTCCCGGGGGTTTTAAGATTCTGGCAAAGAGACCTGCGGTAATGTTAAAATAAAAATTAAGGAGAAGTTTATTGATCACCGGACTTGCGGTCATAATAATCGGAATACTCTTCATTATCATTCCCCATTTTGCGCTCCCTCTACATTATCTTGCAGGGGGCTCGGGTGCCCGGCTTCTTTCCGAGTGCTCAATATGGTACCACCCGGAACTGTATATCGGAATACTGGTGATTATAACCGGTATGGCATCCTTCAAGTACAAAAGGGTCCTATGGTTAACCGTTATTTTAGGAATCCTTGCCTTAGGTCAATCCTTTATTTTGAGACCTGTCAGCTTCTATATCCAGTCGCAGGACCCTGTAGTCATACTCGGACAGACCTATTCATTGAGGGCGCACGTTTTTATACGGCAGGTTCTTCTGGTCTTTTCCTTGCTTACCGTGCTGATAAGCCTTCCGTCTCTCATTATCAAGAGAAAAGAGGGACCGCCGGTAATAACAATCTCCCATATATCAGCCTCCAACCTGAGGCGGAGACGTTTCCGTACTATCGCCATCGTGCTCAGCCTTACCATAGTTATCGGTATTTTTTTCTCCTATATTCTTCTTACAAGAAGCATTGAGAGCACCCTGGAGATTGGCGCCGGCAGGCTTGGAGCCGATCTTATGATTGTTCCGGAAGGAGCTGAGAAGTCTGCGGAAACAGTCCTGATAAGTGGCGGGCCGACATTGTTTTATCTTAAAAAGGATGTCCTTGCCAAACTCAGGGGCTATTCAGAAATAGAGAAGGTCTCACCGCAGCTTTACATGCAGCCCTTTACCCAGTTGATCTGTTGCACAGCAGAGAAGTTTCTTATAATAGCCTATGATCCAAAGACGGATTTTACCGTTGCTCCCTGGATAAGATACGCACTGAATGGAGAGCAGGGGATGTATGACGTGGTGGTGGGAGATAGTGTCAAGTACTATCCGGGCCAGGATTTAACACTCTATGGCAGAAAGCTGAAGGTTGTGGCAAGCCTTGAACCCACGGGGCTCGGTTATTTTGATAAATCCATCTTTATACCCCTTGAGGGCGCAAGAAGGATGTTGAGGGCAGTGAAAAAGTATAGCAAAACCAGAAAAATCCCTCGAAGGAGGATAATAACCGACAAGTCCTTTTCACAACTGACATCTCCTGAAAAAGGGAGCATTTCGGTTAAGGATGTTGATCCCGAGGGTATATCGGCGGTTTTTGTAAAGGTCAGGGATAATGTCTCCGTAAAAGAGCTTGCAAAAAAAATAGAGAAAGACATCAACGGTGTTACGGCAATCAATGTAAAGGAATCCACCGTAACAGTGAAAAGGCAACTCACCTCGATGTTGAAGACGTTCTTCCTTCCGGTAATTGTGCTTCTGGTGATGTGCACGCTGATTCTTGCCGTTGTATTCAGTATGAGCGTAAACGAAAGGCAACGGGAGATCGGTCTGCTGAGGGCGATGGGTTCCCATAAAGCCACCGTATTCAGGCTCGTCATTACAGAGGCGCTTCTTATGTCCTGTATCGGCGCTATATTGGGGACGCTCTTTGGTGCTGCCGTCTTCCTTGTCTTTAAAAACAACATAATGGCGGCCCTTAATCTGCTTTATATCTGGCCTTCACCGCTTGTTATATTCTCAGTTATATTAATGACGGTAGTAACCGCCCTGCTGATAGGGCTCTTTTCAGGTCTTTACCCTGCCATCAGGGCCTCCAGAATGGAGCCTTATCTTGCCATAAGATCCGGGGAGAGGTGATTTAGGCCTTTTTTATAATAAATATAACACCCTGCGGTCTCTGCCGCAGTTCCATATTTCTGTCATTATTTCTGTCATTCCGGCTTGTCCGGAATCTTTCATCTGAACCCAAACAATTCGAAGGATTCCCGACAAGCGGGAATGACACCGAAAATAAACATACAATTTTCAGACGCCCTGCGGTCTCTGCCGCAGGATAGTTCACTCAGCATTCTCATACATCTGTTTTAAGAGTGTGCTCTCTCCGCCTGGCTCGCTGCTGAAAAATCCTGATTCAAGAGCGCCCTTTACGGAATCGGCGGTTGCCTTTTCGTCAACCTGGAGGGCGCTTACAAAGGCCTTTCCACCGGGAAGTTCTACCCCCTTCCAAATGTGGCATGATTTGCAGAGTGAATAGTTCTTTACTACCCTCCTCGCGGCAACATTCACTACGGTAAGCATTGCCTCGTCATACTCAGGCATCTGGCTTGAGATGACATAGGCATATTTACCGTCGGAGGAGAAAGATAGATCCATAACATTTCCACCCACAATAATAAAATCCTCTAAGGCTTTGGTTTGTAAGTTAATGATATTGATACCCCCCTGCATTGCCTCTAACTTTGAAAAACCGACACCATAGGGCTTGCCGTTCCTGAATTCATTGCCCTCGGCTACCCATAGGGTATCACCGGATGGAGAGACCATAGTGTTGTGGATTGAGTTTCCGGCTCCCTGGATTTCCTCGAGGATTTTAAAATCAGAGGTGTTAATTATCGATACCGTCGATAATCTCTGGTTTGTGAGATAAATACGGGAACCGTCTTTTCTTTCATGTATGCCGCAGGCACCCTTTCTTATACTCATCAGGGATTTAACGTTGCCCGTACCAGGTTCGTATTCAAGAAGTCTCAACCCTTTAGGATCCGTGATCAGAATAGCGCCTGCTTTACCTGATGTTGTATTGCAGACGCCACCGGCTATTTTTTTCCATTCATAACTTTTTCCGGTCAAAAAGTCGATCCTCCTCGCGGAGCCGTTGTAACTGAAGGCATAGATGGCCTTTTTGTCGCTGGAGAGAGAGATTGATTGAGATTTATTCCCCGTGAGTATCCGTCCAATCTCGCCGGTTTTCAGGTTCAACACCGAGATATGGCTGCCCCTGGATACCTGAATATACGCGATACCATTGAATTCAGATGGCCGGTACTGCTGAAGAGGTTTTTCAGAACTGCAGGATGGCAGTAAAGACAACAGGAAAAGAAAAAAACAAATACTTGCTCTGAACATAATAATGCCCTCCACCGTTTTTATCAGTTTTATGTTAATTTGGCACTACCGGCTTTTGTGTGGATACATATTTATATTGTGCCCGTTGTCATATAGTCCCGCTTTATCATTCCCGCAATTTCCTGCACGGTCATCTCTGTGCTCCCCGCTCTGTCATTCCCGCAATTTCCTGCACGGTCATCTCTGTGCTCCCCGCCTTGTCATTCCCGCAGTTTCCTGCACGGTCATCTCTGTGCTCCCCGCCTTGTCATTCCCGCAGTTTCCTGCACGGTCATCTCTGTGCTCCCCGCCTTGTCATTCCCGAGGTTTTTTGGTCGGGAATCCAGAAACTATAATAGATTCTCGTACAAATCCTTCCATTCAGGATTCTTCTCCTCTATAAGCCTCAACTTCCACTTCCTCTCCCACTTCTTTATCTGCTTTTCTCTCAGTATGGCGGCTTCAGGTGTCTCATGCGTTTCATACCATACAAGACAGTGCAC
>BDTA01000024.1 GCA_002897935.1 bacterium BMS3Abin08 | reverse complement strand
ACCTGTTTTCAAATGACCTTTCTCCACCGGTTTAATAAAGGTGGATTGTTGAAGCTGGATAATTCTGGATAATTATAGAAATAAAAAGACTTATTTATCAAATATCAAAGATGACAGTCTCGTAAAAAATCAGAAATCTCCCTCTTCCTTGATGGGAGAGAGTTGGGGAGAGGGGAAATAAAACCCTCACAGCACCAGTTCCCCAAATTCCGAGGCGACAAGTTCCTGGAGTGCGGAAACCGCCTTGAATGCATGACGCAGCATCTCCTTATCATAGGCGGAGAGCTTTTCAGGATTGATATACGTATCAATTTTACCCCCCGTTGCCTTTGCCACCTCCGATCTCAGGGCATGATACAGCAGAAGCTGATAGGCTGCTTCAAAGTACTCACCATCGTCTTTATGCAAGAAGCTACGGTTGACAAGGACGTTTATCCTCTTTATCGTTGAAGTCTCCCTTATGCCATGAGACAGGGAGAGGATCCTTATGCCTTCAACCACGAAAATAAGACCGCTTCTCTTGACATCCAGTTCACCCTTGTGGGGACCCCCTTTCTCCGTTATGAACTTCCCCAGGAATCCAATGGGAATCTTATGGCTTCCCTCCTCTTCATGCATCACCCTTAATACCTCGTGATGTTTATTCAGTACCGAGAAGGCAAAGTCCTTCATTCTGCCGAACAGATCCATGTTTCCATAAAGGGGCATTGCGTCATAAAGCACTGTGGCGTACCTGCCAAGATTGCTGATCTGGGTCTCGAACCAGTATTTTATCTGGATTTTCCACTCAGAGAGCTGTTTTCTCCAGATAGGGTTCATGGACATGATATAACCGGGACAGAAGGAAAAACCCGCAGTGATAAGCCCTTCTGAAAATCTCTTTGAAAGATCTATGAAATAGTCCTGGTAGTCATCATAGTACTGCTCGCTGTCCTCTATTATCATCCCCTGGTCCTGATCCGGGGTGAGGAGGTTTTCCTGTCTCCCGTGACTTCCAGTCAGAAAAAGACAGAAGCCAAGGGGTGGAACCCCTATCAGGTCTATCACAAGTTCAAGGACCTTTCTGTGTATATCCTGATTGATCAGCGACAGCATGGTGACGATCTCATAGGCGCTTATACCCATCGACAGTTTGGATGCCGCCACTACAGGCTGCTTGTCCTTTATCTTTCTCAACTCCTCAAAATCCGATGCTGTTTCTATCGACGAGATAAGCATCATCGGCTCAGGGTGTCTTAATTTAAGTAACTGCCTGAAGGTAACTATACCTGCAAGCCTCCCCCCCTCGGATATCGGCAGGTGTTTTATCCTGTGTTCATTGAGTACGGATATTGCCCGGTATATCGAGTCTCCGGGTTCCAGTTGGATGGGATCAGAGGTCATCACCTTTGATACAGGCACTTTATCGATATCGAGGCAATCGGTAGTTGCAATCCTCTTCAGTATGTCCCTCTCCGTGACTATCCCTACAGGCTCGTCTTTTCCGTTTACAATAACTACGGAAGAGATGCCGCGGGTTGCCATCTCCCTGATAACCGACTTTATCTTTACATCCGGATGGAAGGTAAAAACGGGCGAAACCATTATGGATCTGACCTCCTCACTGTAGGGGAAGGTCTCTATTCTTTTTAAGGACTCCCTGCCCTTACGCAGTTCCCTCAGGGAATCCCTGTCAAATACGGGGCTTGTTTTCATTTTTATATTCTAACAAAAAAAGGGGTCTTCAGGATGACAAGGTTGGCGCCTTGGCTGATTGCCTGAGAGACCGTTCATGGGCCAGGGTGAAATGTCAGAGAATTATGGTGAGAGTGTACCGGTTTATTTAGGGAAGCTGCGTCAACCCGTGCTTTATCTTCCAGAGGTAGTACTTTTCAAAGCCCGCCTTCATCCATTTATACTGTTTACCCGCCTTGAGTGTTGACTCCTGCCTTGGCGGGAGCACGGGTTTTGCCTTCATAAAGGCAGCGGTATCCCCCATATCCATAAGGCATAAGACGTCGACAGGCTCGGTTTCAGGGGGTTCCTTACCGAGTATGTCCGCGGTAATGGTCCTTGCGGCATCCCTGGCCATCTTCACCGTCATGAAACCGGTTTTCGGGAGGCCTGTCGGTACAGGCGTCTTTTCCGGTGGCGCCATTGCCACGGCAACACCAACAGAAAAAATATTCCTGAAATCCCTGTGCCTGTAGTTATCGTCGACAGGGATAAACCCCTTGGGATTTCCGAGATGCGATACCGCCGGAACACCTGTCATTGGAGGTGCAAACATCGATAGTTCAAAGGGGAGCTTTGTCCCGTCATTCAATCTCACCTCCTCAGGGGTAAACTCCTCAACAGCCATGTTTGTTATAACACCTATTTCCCTCTCGGCGAATTCGTCTTCCATAATCCTTCTGGATTTTCCAAGTCCCCCTATCCCGAAGTGACCTATATAAGGCTCTGATGTTACAAGGGTTATCGGCACCTTATGTCTGATCTTCCTCTTTTTCAGTTCGGCTGCAACCTCGAAGGCATATTCATAAGTCGGCCCGAAACAGCTTACCCCCTGAACGGAACCTATAACTATCGGACCGGGGTCTTCAAGAAACCGTTTCCATGCCTCATGGCATCTGACGGCCTGTTCGAGGGTGAAGATGCACTCCGTGTATCCCTTCTCCGGGCCAAGACCTGGCACGGCAGAGAAAGCAAGGGCCGGACCTGTTGCAATAATGAGGTAATCATACCGGATTTTCCGGGCGGCGGTAATAACCTCGGAGTTTTCGGGATCCACACCTGTGGCTTCTTCGTGGATAAAATCTATCCCCTTTGATCCGAGGATGCTCTGAAGAGGCAACGTGATATCAGCAGGACTCCGGTATCCCATGGAGACCCACGGGAGTGACGGAATAAAGATAAAACCGTCGAGGTCACACACAACGGAGATCTCCGCCTTCTTTCCCAGTTGTCTCCTGAGATCAAAGGCACAGGTGAGACCACCAAAAGAACCACCAAGAATTACTATCCTTACGCCCATCGTTACCCCCCTGAAGTTATTTTCAAACTTCGTGATGAATCTTGCCGGACGATATCAACCTGAGTTTTCTCGCCAAGCCTCTTGTCTTCTACACCATGCACTTTGCGCTATGCGATATGCGATCAAACCCTGCAACTAAAAAGTCCCGATCACCTTATCCTCATCAGCCATCAAATCTATTAACTCATCCCATCCTATAACCCTTATGCCCCTCATCTGACCTGAGAGCCCCCTCAGTTGTATATCTTCATCAAGGGCATAGGCGGTTCCGCAGAACCCCTCCATCATATCATTTAAAGCAAAATAGATACCGTTTTGTAAAAAGACAATATCCGCCGCCATGTCCCGCGCCATCTTTAACCCCCTCTTCCCTTCAGGGGTATCAGGGCTGCTCCTTACAATAACCAACATATAGACCTCCTAAAAATCATCGGGGTGTCCGCTTCCCTTACCATCTCTGATATATTGACCCCGCTTTCATCCTTACTCCCTCAAACAGGATCATCCCCGTCAAGATCGCATGTCCGTACGGATACCTTTTCAGCACTGAAATTCGCTCACTTATACCAAGCTCTGCATTTTCGGCAACAGGGAAATCAGGGATACAGTTTCAGTGTCTCCTCTTACCCGGATACTTCCCCTTTTTTGTAACAGGACAGCACGCAGGTGCAGGTATCGGCTCAGGGTAATCCTTCTTCAGTATCTCGAGGATGTCGGGAATGATGGAATCAACGAGGAAATAGCAACGGAGCCTTCCGTCCATGTAGTAGTCGATTATTCGGTGGTTCCTTAGCAGCGTCAGGTGCTGAGAAATGTTGGGCTGGCTGATTTCAAGAAACTCCTCAAAGTCACTCACACACTTTACTCCCTTGGTGAGTTCTTCGAGTATCATGATGCGCGCAGGATGGGCAATTACCTTCAAAAGCTCCGCCTTTTGACAGATAGATCGCATAATAACCCCCTTTAGATATATATCGACATATTATAATATTTTTATGCTTATGTCAAGCAAGTTTTTCCAACCACGGAATTTTTCCTGACCCCTTGGCAGACGGCCTGCCTGCTACTTCACTGTCCCTACTCACGTCGAACCCTGACCGGCGGTGCAGCCAAAGCAGTGGTCATCCACTGCAATAACCCTCCCTGAAAGTGTATCTAAATCAAAATCTTTAATGTTTTTCCGATACCCCTCAGAGAGCCCGATCCCGGTTACCTGGTTGAAATCACAGTCATGCAGCCTCCCATCCCATCCCACGCTTATCAGGCGGCGGCACATCAGACCGCAAAGGGTCCCGGGGTTGAAGGCGGAGACGAGCATCTCCTGATACCTGTCGAGATTCCCCAGTCTTTCAAGGAAACGCCTGAACCTCCCCAGAGGCATATTGTTAAAGGCAAGCAGACTATTAAATACAATACCGAAACGCCCTTTCAACTCCCTTTTATACTCCTCCCGGAGTCTGTCCTGAGAAGGGGGTAAAAATGCATCATAGGAATTGTATACAAGGTCTATCTTCAGTTTTTCATCCCTTCCATAACCAAGGGAATTCAATCTCCTCAGGGCATCGATTGACTTTTTAAAAACGCCGTTGCCTCTTACCCTGTCGGCATACTCCTCAATGTAATAGGGAAGAGAGGCTATTACCCCGACCCCCACATCACGGTAAAATTCAGGGAGGTCCTCCATACCGTCCTCATAAAAAATCGTCAGGTTTGATCTCACAATTACATGGCGGCCAAAGCCTCTTGTCTGTTCCAGAATATACCGGAAATGGGGATTTATCTCCGGTGCGCCGCCGGTCAGATCGAGAGTTTGAATACCACTTTCAATAAACACATCTAACACGGCATCTACGGTATCCCTATCCATTAACTCCTTTCTCAAAGGGCCGCCCTGAACATGACAGTATTTGCAGGCCATGTTACACTTATAACCAAGGCTTACCTGAAGAATATCTATCCCTCTTGCCCTAAGGGGATAACTGCCGTTTTCTATCAATTTATCCTTGAAGGTCATATTGACAAAAAATTACCTGCGCTTTAACCCATCCCGAACCGGAAGGAAAAACAAAAACATCACATCGACATCTTATCCACCGCCAACATCTTGCCCACCGCATTGTGTGCATGTATCCCATGTATCAATGATACGCCACCCAGAATTGCCGGGGCAACAGACAACATGTACCGCCCCGGTTCTTAAGGGAACGACCTTACCTCAATGAAGAGAGAGACTCCCTGTAGATACTCTCAATCAGTTCATCTGAAACCGGAACCGGCGAAAGACTGAGGGAACCTCCCCCTCTCTGAGCATCGTGAACGTTTCTTACGAGATCCGGTATATCCTCCTCCGAAAACCCGATATCAGGGAGTTTCTGCGTCACACCCATGCCATAGAGCCACTCCTGCACCCTTCGGGCGGCAAGTTCGCCTTCCCTGCCGTCACCCTTGAGTTCAGGGACGATGGGTCTCAGGACCCCTGCCAGGACCTCTGATGAAGCAGGATAGATAGCCTTGATAACAGAGGGAAGAAGCACACAAAGGCCGAGGCCGTGCTCAAGTTCCGGCTTGAATGCACTGAGGGTATGTTCAAGGGGATGGGTGATATGCACAACAGAGCAGTCGATCGCTATACCGCCGAGGACCGATGAATAAAGAAGCCAGTACCGGGCATCGAGATCGGCGGGATTTTTAATCGCCACCGGCAGCCACTTTACAATCAATTCCACTGCCTCACGGGCGAGCATCACCGTATAGGCCGATGCGAGCGTTGTGGTAGATGCCTCAATAACGTGATTCAGGGCGTCAAGGGAGGTGTAAAGGAGCTGATTATGGGGAAGTGTCAATGTAAGGCGGGGGTCATCGATTGTGTATTGGGGATATATGCAGTCAAAGCCTATCCCTGATTTATTCATTTTCTCGGGGATGGTGGCAACTGCATAGCGGTCCACCTCGGAACCCGTGCCATGGGTGAGGTTAATGGAGACAATGGGGAGGGCCTCATGGGGGGTGAAGGCTCCGCTATAAAGCGCCCTCGCATCATGACCCGGATTCTTAAGCAGTATTGATGCCGCCTTTGAGGCATCAAGCGCGCTTCCGCCGCCAATACCGATAACCAGTTGAGGGTTTATACCCACCACCTTTTTTACCGCCTCGTCGATCCGGTCAACGGTAGGGTTTGCGATCACTCCCTCATAGTGGGCAGACTCCATCTGAAGGGCATCGAGCACGGGCCTTACCGTATCCCAGGCACCGCTTTTTTTGTGAGAGTTCTTCCCGGTAATCAGGGCGACCCGTCTTATACCTCTTTTTCTGTAGACATTCAAAATATCGGAGAATCTCTCGATTGCGCCTATACCGAAATAGGCTACAGAGCCACACCTTATCTCGACGATCCGGCCGGTTGCTGAAGTCATAACAAATACCTCCTCTTTGTAGCAGTTCATTATTATACAAAAACCTAAAGTTTTTTCCCGGACCGGACGATTAAGACAATAGACATTATTGATACCCTCGTAAAAAGTCGTCATTCCCGCAAAAGCGGGAATCCAGGAAGCGTGTAACTATCTGAAAAGACTGGATTCCCATTTCCACGGGAATGACAAAAAAACACTTTTTCAGACTTTTTACGAGTCCATCATTATTGTTGTATAAAAACCCGCTTCTTTTATAACAGTGAATTTCACTTTTTCAGGCATCCGGTGATAAGTCAGCGTCAGGAGCCACGTGATAGGGCCTTCACTCATTATCGTCCCGACATCCAATCGGGACTCCGGGACAGTTTTATACCTCACCGTCCGGGTAAGGCTTTTGTAACCAACATGGGCGCTTCACGGCAATAAAGCAAATTTATACTCCTTACATGGAGGTGCAATCCAGGATATGAGTACAAAAGAGATCACGTCTGAGACGACTGCAGAGGATGAAACGGGAAAGAACCCGCCACTGCATCTGAAAGTGCCCGACTATGCACGTCCTCTCCTCAATATCCCTTCCAGCTCATATGAGAGAATTCTTAAAAGATTGAGTTTCCTTTACGGAGAAGAGGTTGCCGAGGCCTATATGCCCGAGGTTGAAAGGATCTTGAGGGTCTACCATGCCCATCTGCCGGAAGAGCTGATCAACGAGGAAAAGGACTTTGAACCTGAAAATCGCTTTACCGAAAAGGACATCATACTCATTACCTATGGTAATCTCATCAGGGGCAATGACAGATCTCCACTCAGGACCCTCGCAAGGTTCTGCGATAACTACCTCGAAGGCAATATAAACACAATTCACATACTCCCATTCTTTCCCTACTCATCAGACAGGGGGTTTTCCATAATCGACTTTGAAACGGTTGATCCGGACCTCGGCACATGGGAGGACATAGAAGAGCAGAAAATAAAATACAAGCTCATGTTCGATGGTGTATTCAATCATGTCTCATCAAAGAGCCGCTGGTTCAGGGAATTTATAAACGGAAATTCTTATTACAGGGATTTTTTTATCTCCTTCGGATCCCCCGACGAATTGACACCGCAGCAGAGGCGGTTGATCTTCCGTCCCAGGACATCGGATATCCTTACAAGGGTTCAGACAATAAACGGTCCATGCTATGTATGGACTACGTTTTCAGAAGACCAGATAGACCTGAATTACAAAAACCCTGATGTATTGATGAGAATAATCGAGGTGCTCTTAATGTATGTCCGTAGAGGGGCAGATATAATCCGCCTTGATGCCGTTACATACCTCTGGAGAGAACCCGGAACCAGGTGTGCCAACCTAAGGCAAACTCACGAGATCGTAAAACTCTTCCGTGACATCCTGAATATGGTAGCACCCCGTGTTGCCCTTATAACAGAGACAAATGTGCCCCAAAAAGAGAACTTATCCTATGTCGGCAACGGCAATGACGAGGCCCAGATGGTCTATAACTTTGCAATTCCCCCGCTTATACTTTACACCTTTTACTCGGAAGATAGCACAAAGCTCTCGGAGTGGGCGGCGGGTCTTAAAGAGGCTGCAAAGTCCGCCATCTTCTTCAATTTCCTTGACTCCCATGATGGAATCGGGCTTCAGGGGGTAAAGGACCTGCTATCAAAAAATGAGATCGATTTCATTATTAAAAGAGCGGGAAAACACGGTTCGCTGGTCTCATACAGAAACACGGAAAATGGAGGAAAGGAGCCCTATGAACTGAATATCACGTGGTACAGCGCCCTTAACCGTGAAGACGATGAGGAGGAGGATATTGCCTTTCAGGTAAAGAGATTTGTGGCATCCAGGGTTATTGCGCTTGTTTTACAGGGGGTTCCCGGGATCTATCTTCACAGCATGATCGGTACGCAAAACGATATTAACGCAGTTCTTTCTACCCACTCAAACCGGGAGATAAACCGTACGGTAATTGATGAGGCTGCAATTTACGAGGCATTGAAGGACCCGCTCTCAAAGGTATCCAGAATAAACAGGGAGCTTGGAAGACTGATATCCATAAGGACGAGGCAGCAGGCCTTTCATCCAAAAGCAGATCAGCGGATTCTCCGGCTGTCTACCCGGGTCTTTGCCGTATACCGGACGTCAACGGCTGGAGATCAGCATATCCTGACGCTCATCAATATAACCAACAAGGTCTGCCATCTGGACATTCACGTATCCAAGCTCGGTATCCACGATACACATTGGTACGATATCGTAAGCTCAATGGAATGGATGACGGACGGGGGCTCGCTTCATCTGACCCTCCTTCCCTTCGATGTTGTATGGCTGACGCCCCTGACGGAAGCGGGGCCTTCGGTTACACCATAGCGCGGTGAAAGGCGAAAATTTTCGCTTTAGAATCATTTAAGCGGTTAAGGACATCTCTCAGGTCCTCCTCATTTATCTCAGAAATGCTGAACCTGTCCAGGAACTCTCCTAAAGACGGATCCTCTGCGGATTCCGTCTTTAGGGCAATAGAGTCGGCGAGTTTAAGGAGAGAGGTTGTCTTCCCGTCGATATCTTCCGGGATCTGATCCTGGTGGTGATACAAGATGGGTTCACTTATTACAGGCGGGAATTTCCATCTCTTAAGGAGCATCCCTCCAACCTCCCCGTGGTCCATTCCGATCAGATCCCTTTCGGCAATAAAAAGGGGCTTCCGTGCATTTTCGGTGCCTTCATTAATTGCCTTCCTGAACAGATCATTAAAGAACAGGTCAAAGACTATTTTACCTATATCGTGCAAAAGACCGATAACGAAAAGATGCTCATACTCCTCTTCCGGATTGCCGGTCTTTTGTGAGATCTCCTGCATTAAAGTGGCCACAACGAGGCTGTGAACCCAGAGGTCTTCTTCGGAGAAGCTTCTTAACTTCCCGCCCCCCGTTATACTGTCTATAACACTCATGGAGAGTGCAAGGGACCTCACCATGTTAAAGCCAAGCAGTGCCACAGCCCTTTGAAGGCTTGTTATTTCGCTTGGAAATCCGTAATAGGCCGAATTGGCGACCTTCAGCAACTTTGAAGTCAGTGCGGGGTCAATGGAGATTACGTCTGCAACCGTACGGACATTGCTGTTTCTGTTTTCAAGCGTCCTCAGAAGCTTTGGGAGTACTAAAGGAAGCGTTGGGAGTTCGTCTATCTTTGAATATATCCTTGTCTTAATTTCATCTCTGTTCATACCATCCATTTACTTTCAACCCGGTTATGAAAGGGCACAGGTAAACAACAGAGATAATTATATCATATCACTTATCAATTAAACCGCTCCGCGCACCCTTAAAGCCGAAATCCAGCCCCCGAAAAAAATCTGCGCCACCCTTTGATAGAAGGGAGATGCGGGCATAGATTCAAGATCAAAAAGTCCCACATAGGCAAAAGAATCGCTCAAATTAGGTTAAAATATAAGATGGACGCTGATGGTTATATCTATAAACCACCGTCATTCAGGGACGGTACGTACAGGACATCTCCCAAAGACATCCCCCTGCTTTCGAGGATATTTCCTTCGTTGATTTTCTACCCGAAAACAATTCTTATCGTCTTCAGGGCGGCCTTTAAGGCAAAATACTCCCGGTATGACTATGCTGACTGGTGTAAAAGCAGTCACGGAATCCTGAATGCCCTCGAGGGTGTGGGCATCAGGGTTGAGATTACAGGCACCAACCACATTCGCGAGGTCGACGGGCCCTGTGTATTTGTAGCCAATCACATGAGCACCCTCGAGACATTCGTCCTTCCCGTTATTGTCGTACCATTCAAGGAGACCACCTTTGCAGTAAAGGAAAGCCTGGTAAGATACCCGGTCTTCAAACACATAATGATTTCACGGGACCCTATTGTTCTTACCCGTACAAAACCCCGTGAGGATTTGGTGACTCTTTTGAGAGAGGGGACTGCGAAGCTCAAGTCCGGTAAATCCATAATAATCTTTCCTCAGACAACAAGGAGAAACTACTTTGACCCTAAGGGCTTTAATTCAATAGGAATCAAGCTCGCAAGAAGGGCCGGGGTTCCTGTAATTCCCATAGCCCTTAAAACAGATGCCTGGGGTTGCGGAAGGATTATTAAAGACTTCGGTAAGGTTGATCCCTCCAAAAAGGTCTGTTTCGCCTTCGGGGAACCTATCCGGATCAAAGACAGGGGCAAGGAAGAGCATAAAAGAATAATGGAGTTTATCACCGCAAAACTTCAGGAGTGGAAACAATAAACCCCCCGCCGTCTCTGCGGTGGGGGGTTTTCATTTTTTAAAGTTATAGAATTTCATTACAAAGCATACTGAGAATAATACATCAATAATGGTACCTTGGGGTACTTTGGTGACGTTTTCGCACACAAAAAACCGACTCTATCCCGATCATCCATGAATTCGAAAGCATCCCCGGGATTAGACCCGAAGAAACCATCTCATCCTCCCCTCTTGAAATATAAGATTTATTGCAAGGTTCGTGTCCGACATTATTCCAGTGAGGTAATCACAAATCGATCAAAATTAGTCTTTGTTTCCCGTGCATTGGGTGCACGAAAGGCAACGATTGCGGGTTTGTATTTACCCCTGAGATCCGTGAATGCGCCTATTGATACCCAATTACCCTTAGCATCCTTGAAGAAAGCAGTATAAGTGTGTTTCTTTTTTTGAATCTTGATTTCATACGTTGCCATTCCGCGCTTCCTGCTGACTACCACAGCATACCCGGGCAGCCACTTTCCCTTTTTATACTTGTCGAAGGCGAGTTTTACTGGATGTCCTTCGTTCACCGGGCCTGTTGTAGTTGTCAGAAGAATGAAATTGTCTTTACCGGAGTACAATATTACTCCTGAACGTTGCGTTTCCCACGCTCGAAATGACGGGAAATCAACCATTTCCGTTTCGAACTTAACGTATACTTCGTAGGAACGAGGCAATCGGCCGGTAAACGCCACGATATTCTTTGCCTTGCCTTCACTGGGCCACCCGGGTTGCAGCAATACTGTGAGATACCCATCCTCTACGATCATATTGTCTTCATCCGGATTGATAATATTCCATTTGTCCGACAGAAATTCGCCATTGAATCCTTCATCGAAGATGATTCTGGAATCCTTCTTGACCACTGCTTCCTTGATCTCGGCAAGGCTCTGCTTGAGCTGTTCGGCATTGTTGGCGGAGTAATATTTGCCGCCGCCGGCCATGGCTATAGAGGCAAGCTGCGCCTTCTCCTCATCCTTCACACCCAGCCCCACCACATGCGTGGTGATATTAATGCCCTTGGAGCGAAGCTTTTTTGCCACCGTCGCCGGATCGCCGTCACAGGTTTCCTTACCATCGGAAATCAGCACGATGGCCTTGTCGCCATGAACGGATTTGAGCGCTTCCGCTGCCTTTTCCATCGAAGCGGCTATCGGCGTTGCTCCCTTTTGAGGCGTCAGTTTGTCAACATTGGCCTGAATCGCAGCCGCATCCAACTGCGCCACCGGATCCATCACCTCGATGACCGAACAATCCTTGTTGCCATGATGGCCATAGACCTCAAGACCAACGTTGACATCCCTGGGCAGATCAGATAGCAGGGACTTGAACACATCCTTGGCCGCCTGCATCTTGGTCCGGTCTCCGAACTTCTGGGCCATGCTCCCCGACGCATCCAAAATAAACAGCACATTGGATGCAGCCTGAGCCTGGCTGAATACCAAGCTACACACAAAGAGCATGACCAGTACCGAAAACAGACAACGAACATGTTTGGACATCATCCATCTCCTCCTTTTTCAATCAAAATCACAACTTCTTAACAGTTACCATGTGTTGGAGTAAATAAAATTTTCCAAGCAATTATTTGCAAAGTATGGCATCAGTCTCGTATAGAACCGACCATGGGGACAAGAATGCTATATATCCAATTACTTGGACAGGCTCATAGTATAGCGCCGGTGGTGGTGTTTTGCAAGGGACGCCTAAGCTTGCGACAGACTGTGTAACGCTCTCTATTTTAGTATATACCATACATGGTATAATTTATCCATCCAAAATACTTGTGAAGGTGTTTATTTGATGGCATATACTGTAAGGAATAAGTAGAAAGCAGAACACGTTATCTCCTGAAGCAATGTAAATATGCAGTTAGCAATTGACAAAGGACATATTTTTCTATACCACTTAACGCTTACTTTTTACTGTGGGGGGGTGTAGCGTCGGCAAATTTTATCTTGACATCAGGCACAAAGCGTGATATAATTTTTTTTAGTTTTATTAGACGCCAGCGAAGGGGGTAAAGCGGGGGCAACCTGGCGACACAAATCCATCTGTCCTTATAGGGGTTAAGGCCCCTGGAACCCTTTGAACTGTACTCACTTACAATTCAAAGGGGAGAGGTTGAGGGGATATCCTCTCAAAGTTCTGGATAGAGGGGCTGTCGAAGTGTCAGAGGGAAGTCAAAGCCTACCTTTTCGGGGGTAGGCTTTTTTGTTTGTAAAGTGCTACTCCTTACCTTTTTTAGAAAAGAAAAGGAGCCGAGGTTTTTGATGAGAAAAATATGTTTTCTTTCTTTTTTTAGAAGATTTTTAAGATATCCGGCACTAAGTATCTTTTTGTTTATTATTCTTTCTGTCTTGCTCAACTCTTCAGAGGCATGGTCATATACAAGGCAGTATGTGCTTGAATACCTTTCAACATTACAGGATAATGACCCGAATAGTACTTACTGGATGGAAGAGACAACCCAGGATGGAGTAACAATTATAAACATATGGATGCGGCCAAGAAATACGCCAAGATATGCTCTCAGAAATGACAAAGTGGTTTTTGATGGTAAAACTCCCACAGATGAACACGGTGCATTTAATTGCAAAATATATGGTTGGTTCTTCACATTTACAATTTCATACCTGTACTGTGATGACACAGGTGGTACCGAGTATACTCAAAAATATTCAAATTACAGTTGTTTCCCCGATTATACTGAATATGATAAAACTATATGTGTTCAGAAACCAACCGATAATCCTCGTGATGACTATCTTGTAGGTCCATGGCCACAAACAAAAGAAGAAGCTGAAAGTATATGTGCTGAGAAGTGTGCAATCGATAATGTGCTGGTAAAAACTTTCTCTCCTATTGATGACTGCTTGGACAATGACGAAGACGGGTATTATGCAATAAGTCCTGACTGTCCTGATGGTGATGACTGTAATGATTATGACCCTACGATAAATCCTGGAGCACCTGAGATATGCGACGGAAAGGACAACAACTGTAACGTAGAGATAGACGAGGGGCTCTGCTGCAAGGATTGCTGCCCTACCAACACCAATTTGGGTTCCTCAGCTAACTATGCCTCAGGAAACCTCTTTTACACCCAAAATATCCTCTCAATCAGAGGGATAGGACTTGCCACCTATATTACCCTTGCCTATAACAGCCTTGATGATTATAACGGTCCACTTGGCAAGGGCTGGACCCATAACTACAACATGCGCATATCTAAAACCTCTAACGGTTCACTTCTGCTCATGGCAGAAGGAGGCAGGAGGACATACCTTAGAGATGATGGTAGTGGCACCTATCGTCCAGACCCCGGCACAGGAGATTACTCTGCCATTACTATTTATAATGGTAAATATCAATTAACCAGAAGAACGGGAACAAAATATTCCTTTGACCTCTTGACAGGGAAACTCTTTGAGATCAGAGACAGAAACGATAATACCGTAAGCCTTACATATACAGATGGCAATCTTGCTTCCATTACAGATCCAACAGGCAGGATTAGCAAATTAAAATACAATACAGAAGGCAGGATTGTGAAGATAACAGACCCTATTGGCAGGATTATAGAGATAGGGTATGATGCAGACGGTTATCTCTCTACCATAACAGACCCTGCCGGGAATAGCTATCAGTATACATACGATGCGGAGGGCAGGATGCTCTCAAAGACCGATCCTGAAGGGAATAAGACCCTCTATGCCTATGACGGGCAGGGACGTATCATATCATCGACCAATCCATCGGGGACAAAGACGATTACATACAACAGCGCCGATACAGTCATCATCACCGAGCGTGACGGCGGGCAGTGGACTTATCGATATAATCCTACACGGACCGTACCCATTGAAAAGACAGACCCTCAGGGTGGAAAGACCATCTATACCTATGATGATTATAAAAATCTCATCTTCGAGACCGATCCGAAAGGTAATATCACGGCCTACACCTATGACAATGCCGGTAATATGACATCCACTACCGATCCCGCAGGGAATACCACATCCTATACATACAATGATTACAGCCAGATAACGAGCATCACTGATCCTTCAGGCGGTACGACGACCTATAGCTATGATGGTCGGGGCAATCTGACTGCCCTGACGGACCAGAGCGGGGCCAAGACCAGCTATACCTACGACGATCGAGGCAATATCATTTCCATCACAAATCCCGTGGGAGCAGATACAGTATTCACTTATGATGAATATAATAATATGACCTCCGTCACCGGACCCGACGGTGCCACAACCCTCTTTGCCTACGATCAGGCAGGAAATATGATACGGCAGACCGATCCCGAGGGCAATGTAACAAAATACGAATACAACGAGCTCAACCGGCTCGTCAAGGTCACTGATCCTCTGGGTCATGTAACTTCATATACATACGACGCAAACGGCAACCGGACATATGTGAAAGATGC
This sequence comes from bacterium BMS3Abin08, assembly GCA_002897935.1. NCBI lineage: Bacteria > bacterium BMS3Abin08. Next base: position 1,912 of record BDTA01000024.1, on the reverse strand, counting down.
AAACGGCAATATCACCCACTATGAATACAACTATAAAGGCCAATTGCTGAAAGTAACGGACACTCTTGGCAACGTAACAACCTATACCTATGGAGGCACCGGCTGTCCTTCCTGTGGAGGCGGAGGAGACAGGCTCACATCGATCACAGATGCAAAGGGAAACACCACGACATATGAATACGACACCCTCGGAAGGCTTGTAAAAGAGACAGACCCTCTTGACAACACCATCACCTACTCCTATGACGCAAAAGGCAATCTCATATCAAAGATGTATGCAAATGGAAACACCATTCATTATACCTACGACTCACTGGGCAGACTCACCGAAAAGGCCTATCCTGACGGAACCGGTGAGGCATACCAATACGATACAAAGGGCAGAATAACCTATGCAGGGAACAAAGACATGGCATATACTTTTACCTATGATGCCAATGGAAGAGTAACGAGCGTGACAGACTCCAACGGATTGACAATACAGTATGAATATGATGTAATGGGCAACAGGACAAGGATGATTACGCCGGAAGGGAAAGTCATCAGCTATAAATATGACGAAAACAACAAAATAAACCGGATAGACTCGCCGGCCGGTGCATTCGGATTTGAGTATGACGATGCAAAGAGGAGGATAATCCTGACATATCCAAACGGAGTAAGAACAACATATGAATACGACCCGTCAGGCCGCCTGACAAGCCTTCTCACCCAGAACCCGGAACTCCGCACCCTGAACTCATACACATACACCCATGATAAAGTCGGCAACCGGCTTACAAAGACAGAGACAGAAAAACAGTATAAATACAATTACGATGCAATCTACCGGCTCCTTGAGGCCGTATCAACGAAACAGAAGCACAAGCATAAAGAACATGAGGAAGGCCATGGGAATGGACACGGAAACAAAGCTGAATACTTCACCTACGACCCTTTAGGCAACAGACTCACAGGGCCAAAAGCAGAAGATTACTATTTTTACAATGAAGGCAATCAACTAACATCAGACAAAAAACATCAGTATGAGTATGACAGAAACGGTAACCTCATAAAAAAGACAGAGATAAATGATGACGAAGAACAGACAACATGGAGTTACCATTACGATTATGAAAACAGACTGATAAAAGTCATCAAACAGGAAGAAGACGAAATCAGGACCATAACCTTCAAATATGACCCATTGGGAAGAAGGATAGAGAAAAAGGTCTCCTCTTCTTCCACGGTGGGAGAGGACAGAGGTGAGGGGGAGACAAAGACCTATACCTATGTTTATGACAAAGAAGATATAATACTTGAGTATGTAAGTAGGATAGATGGTTCAGATGAAGAAGACCACAACCATCATGGCAAAGAACATCACGGCAAACATAAAGAAGGAAGAGATGAACGGGATATTATAAGATACATCCACGGCCCGGGAATAGATGAGCCACTGGCGGTTGAACAGAAAGGTAAATACTACTATTACCATGCAGATGGATTGGGCTCGATAACCGCTTTAACTGATTATAGGGGCAGAGTTATCCAGGAATACGAGTATGACTCATTCGGGAACATGAAACACAGAGGCAACATGATCAAACAGCCCTATACCTTTACAGGCAGGGAATGGGATGAAGAAATCGGCCTCTATTACTACAGGGCGAGGTATTATGATGCAGAGGTGGGGAGGTTTATAAATGAGGATCCGATACTTCAACCTGTAAATGGACCACTAACTTGTGGTAATGTATCGTTTTTCAATCTTACCACCCAAACTTCTTTATTGCCTATACTTCTTAAGTCACAAAAATTAAATCCATATATTTATGCAGTGAATAATCCAGTTAGGTTTAGAGACCCATTAGGCTTATTTGAAACTGAAGACACTTGTAATTCCTGTGAAGAGACAGACTGCATTATTGCG
>BDTA01000023.1 GCA_002897935.1 bacterium BMS3Abin08 | reverse complement strand
TTTCATATATTTGGATATTTCTTCTTGAGAAGCTTTAAGTTTCTTTCGAAGGGAGGTAATGGCTTAATCTCTAAGTTCATCAATCAAACCATCAATCGTTCTCAGCTTCAACTTGCCTTCTTTATGTAATTTCAGATCATAAAGAGCTTCTTTGATATTCTCATTCACATCCAAAGAGTCATCGTCTCCCTTCAGGTATTCAAGGTATTCAACGGCTGAAGGAAGTTTCTGGTCTGGCAATGTCTCAATCATTTCAATTGCCTTCTTCTTAAGTGTTGAGGTCCTCTTTCCATTTTTTGAGTTTCACTGTTTTACCTCTATAAATACCGGGCTGTCTCCAAGAGTTAAAGTTACCTGCCCATTAGTTACCGATTTCGTCTCTGTCTCAAAGAAATTCGGGTAATCATTCTCATTTAAGCCTGCTCCACTATCAGCATTCGGAACCGCCTCTGTGACTTTGACCGAATCGATGTTGCCGACATTTAGGGTAACTGTTTTGCTGCTGCCGGTATCATCAAAATAATCCCACCAGGCAACATAAACAGGATTGCCGTTTTTAGCCTGCCCCGTATTGAACTTGTTCGGGTTCGGGGTGAATTTGTAGACATATACATTGTCTGATTCCCGGATAGTCCGGGTGTTTTTCCAATCAGAGCCTTCAAGTTTTTCGGTCATAAATTTGTACGTGTAGTATGAAAGCTTCTTTACGCCCAGACCCGGGTCATCGGAACCCTCCCCGTCATAGATCAGGCCTGTGTGGTCGAAGTAACCGTTGTCGTGCATGAAGCCCTCCATTAAACCAAAGGCAGGGAAGACCTTTTTCACACCCCGTGAGAGGGGGTATATGAATCGCTTAAAGTAGTCCAGCGCCTGTTGACTCTCTGTTTGAAAGGGCAGCAATTTCGGTCCCAGATCAGCGGGATCACCAGAGTATGAGCCCATTTCCGTGATCCAGACCGGCAGGTCCGGAGAGAAGCCGTTTGCAGTAAGCGTGGAAAGGATATGCTCCGGAACGTCTTGACCGGTAGTGGTGTCTCTCAGACGGTATTCACCGTCAGCCGTACCATACCAGTGAAAGTCGAATATGTCCACGAACTGTCCGCCCAGTTCAGCGAGAATCGGGGCATAGAACCGGTCGAAGTGAGCTATGTAATCTTCCGGGAAACCGGTTGCACCGCCGATCAGGACATTGCAGTCAGGACATGCCTCCTTGATCGCTATGTACGTAATTCGCTGTAATTCGGCATAGCCTGTCCTGGTTACATCAGGTTCGTTATTCACCTGCCAGTACTTGATTGGATTAGTCAATCCGGACACATCGTCAATCCCGTCACCGTCATAGCGTTCGACCGTGGCTTTGACAAACAGGCTGTACTTTGACTCATCAACGGGAAGGTACGTGCCGGGAATTTCATAACCGGCATCATAACCTCGAGGTTGAGTGGCTATATTTGCAAGGATATTTATCCCCTCAGGAATATTTCCGTAAAGGTTGTCATATTCTTCCCAGTTATAAGCGGGGGTATCAAGATCAGGCTGCACCTTAAACCAGAAGGCATAGAGGCTTGCTCTGTTCCATCCAACTCCGATGTTTTGGGCATCATGGTAACCATTGTTAGTGTAGCCGGGCTTAGTTACCAATGCAGGATGGAAACCAAAGGGCGAATCATTGTATGTAGTTACCCCATCACCTCCACCCCCTCCATTTGTGCCTTGTGATGAGCCTCCCCCTCCACAGGAGGCGAATATAAGAAAAAACAGAATTAAGATGACCTTGATTGTTTTTAACATAAGCCTTCTTCCGTCCTTTCAACCAGGGGTCTGAGAAGATTCTTCACTTCCTTTGGAATGACGTATAAATTACACATCCAACTCGTCCTGAACACATGGTCTATACATGGTCTATAAAGGGGGCATCTTTGCCATCTCCACAATTAGAGGGACGATCTCCTGTGATGGAACACCATTTTTGGGGTAGGTATAATACTCAGGCGGAGACTCGCGGCTGTAGATGGTATTCGTCGGGTTATTTATCTTATCCCCGTTTATCCGTGTCCAGGGGCTACTGCCATTGGTTGCAGCATTTACCATATCTATAGCATGCTTATTCTGATACCATAGAGGGGGGTAATCCCATGAAGGATACTGCATATTAGGTGGCTGTGCATGGTCCCACTGATTCTGCACGCGCATATATCTTGCCCTGATGCTTCCTACGTAGCGTAGTGCCTCCCGTTCAGCCCACCATGACTCATTTTCCGAAGAAGGGTCCCTGGTTGTGCAATAATGCCCAGTCATCCGGTGAAACTGCTCGTGGCGGTCATTGGAAGGGTCACTGTCAAGTGCCCATGTCTCAAAGGCAGTATTAAAACACTCTGACGGTCCTTCAAAATCGATCAGGTATTTTACAGGCAACTCCGGATATCTGCCGAGAACGCCTGCACCGGCTGTTATACCAAAAGAAGAAGTCTGAACCCCTATATTATTCATTGTGACATTTTGCAGCCCACTCACATATTCGATAACCGCCTTTAGGGCGTCCTGATCAATAAAGCCATTATAGTTCTGTAAGCCATCGCTTTGCAGATTGCCTGGTAGATTGTTTCCCCGTCCGGGTAAATTAAATGTAACGACAACGAACCCTTTGCTTGCCAAATCACGGTATATAGGAGAATCAGCAAGTGGCGCACCATTACCAAAGCCTCCGGGAATCGGTATCAAGGCGGGAAAACATTTTTCCCTGTTTTCATTCGAATCAGGCTGGAGTATCCGTAGATATAAAAGGCTTCCGTTTCCACTATTTATCCAGATCTCCCCTGACTCGATATTAAAGGCATCCGAGTCAGGTGCTACATCCACACATCCCTCTACCTCACCGTTATGTGAACCTTCACCTTCACCTTCACCACCTCCACCACCTCCACCGCACGACGTCACCATCATAATAAGCAGGACTAAACTTAAGAACTTTTTCACCTGAAAATCCCCACCCCACCCTAACCCCCTTCCCCATGGGAGGCTGTGGTAATTTTCATTCTCCTTTGTGAGCCGAAGGCTTAATGACTGTTTCATCTTATATCTCCTGTAATAAGATTAAAATAAAGAATACTGTTTCTATCAGTATATCGCTACAAGTACAGGGTTTCCCCTAAGGTTACAGTTTCCTGTCCTTTAGTTTCAGTGGTATCAGTTCTCGATCACCATAAGAGGGTTCTCCCCGACGGAAATAGTTACTTCGCCATTCACAGCTACTACGTTATATTCATTAGCAAATGTTCCGGATTCATTGACATCGATCATATCAATGACATGAACTGATTTGGTATTTACTCTAAAGGTCAACGCTTGATTGCCTCCCTCCGTCCATAATATAAAGACATGCCGGTTGTCTGTTTTAAGCCGGTATTCGTAACCCCAGCGTTTTGCAATCTCATCGGTTAAAGACATTTCTCCAAGCTCTGTAGCAACAGTTGAGTCTGTCTTTTCAGCAAGGAGCTTGTATGCCCAATAGATATTTCGGCGGGCGTTGAAACCATCGGTTACACCCCCTGGTTCGGGTTCATTGTTCTGCTCTCCATCACCGATCAGACCAATGGAGTTAAAAAAGCTGCCTGTATCTCCCTTGAAGGCATACCTGTCCATTATCAGGCTCCAGAAAAACTTATTCAGTCCATTTGCGCGTGACCAGCAGATTCGTTTGACAAGAAAGCGGGCCTGATCCTCAAGGGTTTGGTATGGCCTTGAGTTCGGCCGGCCGGTATGAGTTGCATCTTCGCCTGTCCAGATTTCAACGTCACTCATGCCATTTGCATTCAGGAAGGCACGTGCTTCGTACAGGTAGGTCATCTTCCAGTCAGGGGCATTTCCCCACTTATGTAAGTCAACGGCATCGATCCTGCCTTTAAGTGCCAGAACAGTCGGTTTCCACCATTCGTCCAATGAACTCGACGGCATATGAGCAATAAGTGCGATCTTTGCATCCGGATCCGCTGCATGAGTGCCTTCTCCACTTCCGATAGCGCCACTGCCACCTCCACAGGAGGTGAAGACAATGAGGAGCAGGAGAGTTGTTGTTTTCATAAAATTGAACATAAGGTCCTGTTGGTTTTCATTTTATTTTTCATGATTATTGTTCAGCCCTTTTCACAGGCCCTGGATGCCACGAACATTCTGGAGTCGAGAATCCTTTCTTAAAAAACGATTCCGGTCAGGCCGGAATGATGGAGTAACGACAACTGTTCGACTTTATGCAGTCATTTGTCATTCCCGCAAGTGAAGCGCGTCGGGAATCCTTCTCAAAGAACGATTCCGGACAAGCCGGAATGACAGATAGAAAAATTGACTTGTATACAGACTCTATTTAGCCCGGACAGTGTAAAGGTACTGTCCGGGCTGATTTGTTACGGCCTTCCTGAAGGAAAGGGAGGAGGCCCACCTGGTCCATTGTAGCCAAATCTCTTAAGTCGTCTCTTCTTTGCCTCTTCAATGATCCCTCTGATCTCTTGGTTGAACTCCTGCAGGAATATGACGAACTTTGCCTGCTGCTGTATTGTCAGGATCTTTCTCAGCTCTGTCCGCTCTTCGTCCTTTAGCCCCTGAAGGGCCTTATGGTTCTGCTCAAGCTCATTAAGGATATCCCGCAAACTGCCTTCGCGGCCCTCATTTAGGGCCTCTCTGAGATCTCTCATGCCATCCCTGAGGGAGCGCTCTATCTCGGCCCTCCTCTTGTCATACCTGTTCAGTAACGGAAAAAGCCGGGCAGCGCTCTTTTCGTCAAGGTCGAGGACCTTGGTGAGTTTCCAGATCCTCAATGTCTCGATCCTATTTCTCACCCTCTCCATCTGCTCCTTTGCCGGTCTGTCAAAGTCCCCGCGGGGGTTGGCCATACTATTTACAGCAAGCCCGGCCACTAAAAGCAATAGAAACAAACATGTAAATATATTCTTCTGCATTTTAAACCTCCTCTCTGTTGTTGTTTTTTCGTAAAAGTTCAGCTTATTGCAGAGAACGCCGAAAGCCTTCGGGATTCAAACCTGCTGTGACTCTAAAAGAGATCTCTTTTTTATAGTCTCTGCGTCCTCTGCGGTGAAACATTATCAGTTTTCAAAGCCTCATAGAGGCTCTCCATCTCCTTTGAGCTCAAAGAAGCAAACTCCCTGTAATAGGAATATTCCTCAAAGTCCTCAGGCTGTAAATACATTGTATTGTCAGTTACCCGATCTATAGTCAGTGGAATATCCTTTTCGGTTATACCACTGTAATCCATAACTTCAGCAGTGAAGGGGTCTTCAAAGAAGAGGGCCAACTCGGGTGTCTGCTCCTCCTTTTTTACATAAGAGAGTATCAGGATGAGCAGAAGAGCGGCAGCGGCAGCAACCGGCAACGGCAGCCGTCTGAACAGTGATTTTAGCGAAAAACGACCGGCCTTCTCCCTCTCTACCGCACCCCGCACCTTCAGGGGAAGGGTCCTCCAGAAGAGCTCTCCGGGATCAGGTACATTAATATAGATGAACTCCGTGATTAACGACAACTCATCTCTACATTCCCGGCATTCTTTTAGGTGAGTCTCGATATCACATCTGAACTCTTCAGTAAGAGAACCATTCAGATACTCGGGGAGCATCTCCTTTATCCCGTTATGGTCTGATCTCATAACCACTCTCCTTCGAAATCTCTTTTAATCTCTTCACAGCGTTGTGATACTGGGCCTTTACAGCACCTTCTGAACATCCCATGACACTGGCGGTCTCACTACAGTTCAGACCTGCATATGCCCTGAGAATTACTGTAAGTCTCTGCCTATCAGGGAGTTCGTACAGGCATCTTTTGACATGGTCTCTCTTTTCCTTATCTATAATCAATGATAAAGTCCCGGTTTGATTTCCCACAATTGATTCTTCGAGTTCTATCTCTCTATGACTGTTCCGCCTTATGTAATTGAGACTTGTGTTCATGGCAATCCGGTATAACCAGGTCTTGAATGACGCCTCCATCCTGAACCCCCTGACGCCCTTTATAGCCCTGACAAATGTTTCCTGGGTCAAATCCTTTGCCTCTTCAATGTCGTTTGTCATCCTGTAAATAAAGGTATAAATATACTTCTGGTATTTCAACACAAGCTCTTCAATCGCCTCATTGTTTCCCGCAAGGTATTTTTTTATTATATTGATGTCTTCTTCCATCTGATTATTTAGACATGTAAAAGAGAGAAAAGGTTTAAAATAGAGATGACAGGCAGGACAATATCCAGGAGAAAAGATATTGTCGGGGGAGGGGGCATCGACATATTTTATCTGTAACCTTATTTCTGGTATAATTTGTCTATCCGTAATTCAAGCCGTCCTGCAACTTATTTGCGGGTTAAGTAACCAAAAATGTAAGGATAATGAACTATTCAACTTACATTCGCTCGCTAACTGCGAGCTATGCATTTTATTTTTACAGCCGGCTTTCATCCCCGATCAAAGATCAAGGCATTCAGCCGGCATCCTCGTAAATTATTTATTATTAATAGACTTCAGGCATACATTGTCAGGTAGGGGGGAGTATCGCGATACTTGGCCACTCAGCAAACACAAAAGAAAATTTACGGTAAGCAACCAACGGCCTTGATTAGGCCCGGGTGTTTCGTCGGAGTTCAAAACCCAACCTCCCGAGCAGGGCGTTAGGCTGTTACGAATAGAATGTCGAAAAAAACGATTATGAAACAAAAAATCAATTTTATCAAATCCATTAAATTATGGGGGGTCTTTCTCCTGATAGCTCTTGCGGGTATCATTATCAGTCTTGATATTGTGGATAGCTATAGAGATTTCAATATTCGTGCGAAAAAAATGCGTGCAGATTACGTTACACAACAGAAACAGATGATAAAACAGGAAGTTCATCGTATTGTCGATATGATAAACCATGTAAGAACACAAAGCGAGATATCAGCAAAAGGGACAATCAAAAAAAAAGTTTATGATGCGTATGAGATTGCTCAAAACATCTATGATAAATTTAGAGATACTAAAAGCAAAGACGAAATACAAGAAATTATTACAACGGTCTTAGGATCGATCCGCTTTGATAATAGTCAGGGGTACTACTTTATAACTTCTTTATCAGGCAGAAATATTCTGCATCAGTTAATCCCCTCCTTTGAGGGCATAAATATTATTAACTTGCAAGATTCTAAAGGAAACTATGTCGTAAAAGAAGAGTTGAAATTGTTGAGAGAAAAAGGTGAAGGATTTGTAACAAGTTATTGGCCAAAACCAGATTCCGATTTAAAGAATGATTTTAGAAGAATAGCTTTTATCAAGCTATTTAAACCTTATAATTGGTCGATTGGCGCCGGAGTGTATGTTGATGATGTTGAAGAACAAATAAAGTCAGATTTGCTGGCAACCATTAGCAGGATCAGGTTTGGTAAAGAAGGCTATATTTTTATTAATAGACTAAACGGGGATGCTTTGGTTTCAAACGGAATACTTTTTTCGGGAACAAAAAAACTCTGGGAGGTTTTTAATAAACATCCTGAGCAGATGAAAGATATCTTTAAAAAAGAGTACAATGCCGCTTTAAAACCTGAGGGTGATTATATCTATTACTCACACATCAAGTTAACCAATCCCGATAAAGTATCGCCAAAAGCCTCCTTTATTTATGGAATCCCTGACTGGCAATGGCTTGTCGGTGCGGGCGTTTATCTCGATGATGTAGAAAATAATATTGCCTTGGTGCGGAGCGAATTAAACAGTCAGCTCAAGGCAAAGATGTTCTATTTCATAATAATCGCCGTGGGAATAGTAGCTCTTTTTCTGTTTCTATTTAACCTGCTGACCCGTAGACTCAAAAATGATTTCAGCCTGTTTATCTCATTTTTAAACCGGGCTGCTTTTTCTAATGAACCAATCGACCTGGATATGGTTCGATTTGTTGAGTTTGAGCAGATGGCGAAAAATGCCAACAAGATGCTGCAGGACAAGATCCATGCTCAGCAAGAACTTCAGAATGAAAGAGAACAGCTTTCTATAACCATACATTCTATCGGTGACGGGGTTATCACAACCGATAAGTCGGGAAGAGTTGAGATAGTGAACATGGTTGCAGAAAAACTCACCGGTTGGAAGGCGGAGGAAGCAAAGGGTACGTACCTTACCGAGGTATTTAACATTATCGATGAAAATACCAGGGAGGCAGTCCCCGATCCCTTAAGCAGGGTATTGGTGGAGGGGCGGATCGTCGGGTTTGGAAATCATGCCATTCTCATTTCAAAAGATGGAACCGAGTACAACATTGCCGACAGCGCCACTCCAATTACAGATATTAACGGCAATATCCGTGGCGTGGTTCTTGTTTTTCGTGATGTTACCGAACAACTGAAAACAGAAGCGGAACTCTTAAAGTCAAAAAAACTTGAATCTGTCGGTGTGCTGGCTGGAGGCATTGCACATGACTTCAATAATATACTCACGGCGCTATTTGGAAATATTGATATGGCAAAGCTGAAAACCTCTCCGGATCATCCTGCCTATACCTACCTGGAAACCGCTAATCAGGCATTGGAGAGAGCAACCGATTTGACGAAACAGCTTCTTACCTTTGCCAAAGGCGGAGACCCCATATTGGGAACCGTAGATCTGAAAGCGGTTGTTCAGACCACGGTAAGGTTCAACCTCAGTGGCAGCAATGTGAAAGCACATTTTAACCTGCCTGATAATTTATGGCATGTTAAAGCTGATAAAGGACAGATCAGCCATGTGATCACCAATCTGACTGTTAATGCCATACATGCCATGCCGGAGGGAGGCAACCTGTATATCGATGCTGAAAACACAGGAAACCTCGATGAAATGGTTTCAAGTCACTTATCAGGAGATTTTGTAAGGCTCTGTATCCGGGATGAAGGGGTAGGCATTCTACCAAAACATATCGAGAAGATATTTGATCCTTATTTTAGTACCAAGCAGACCGGTGGCGGTCTGGGACTGGCAAAGGTACATAGTATTATTACAAAACATAACGGCCACGTCAGCGTTGATTCCACACCAGGAGTCGGTACAACCTTTACCCTTTATCTTCCGGCTGAGAAGTCATACCGTAAAGAAATAACCACGATTCATCCGGATTTGACCGAAAAACCTGAATCTCTGTCCGGACACGTGCTGGTGATGGATGACCAAGAAATAGTCAGAAATGTCGCAGCTGCAATGCTTGACTCATGCGGATATACGTTCGATTTTGCTGTGGATGGAAAAGAGGCAATAGAAAAATATATCTCTGCTGCCAAAAGCGGCAATCCCTTTGATATTGTGATTATGGATTTAACCATCCCGGGCGGCATGGGCGGTAAAGAAGCGGTCAAGGAACTTCTTGCCATTGCTCCCGGGGCAAAGATTATTGTTTCCAGCGGCTACTCCACTGATCCGGTTATGGCCAATTACACCGACTATGGATTTAGGGGCCGGCTCGTCAAGCCGTTTCAGACGGAAGATTTGATAAAGGAATTATCCCGCATAATGCAGACATGATGAGTGAAGCTCCCCGATCAAAGATCGGGGCAGTCAGTCAGCATCACCGTAAAACTCCCTAACCTTATAATGCCTGTGGGTCTTCAATAACCCAAATCCGGTGATATGGTAGTGTCAGGAGCAATACGATAGACCCTCTTCACCGACATATGCTTTTTTATTCCTGGATCTGGGTATAAGCAGGAAAAAATTACTTGACACTGCTGTTACCTTTGTTATATTCTTATATCATGATATAGTGATAAAGAGATGAATGATGTTGAGGGATTTTATTATACAGGCAAAGGCGGTATCCGATGAGACCCGGGTGAGGATACTGAAACTCCTTGAGGAGAGGGAGTTATGTGTCTGTCAGTTGATGGACATACTGGTGATGGGGCAGTCAACGGTCTCAAAACACTTAGGGATACTGAAGACGGCGGGTCTCGTTGAATGCAGAAGAGATGGAACATGGACATTCTATCGCCTGTCGGATAAGACAATAAACAACTATAATCTCGACTTCCTCAAGCTCCTCTCTTCATGTCTCGAGGATGATATCCTAATACAGGAGGACAAAAAGAAATTAAATGAGTCCGTTAAACAGGATATAAAGGTCTTGTGCAAACCCAAAAAAGTTTGAATAGCTGAAGGAGAATAAATGGCTAAGCCACGGAGGTATAAATGCTTAAGGTAATGTTCCTATGTACGGGAAACTCCTGCCGCTCACAGATGGCGGAAGGACTTGCGAAAAGGCTTGGAGAGGGGTTTATAGAGCCTTTCAGTGCAGGACTTATACCGGCAGGTGTCAACCCATATGCCATCAGGGTGATGGAGGAGATCGGGATTGATATTACCGGCCAGCAATCTAAATCGATTGATGAAGAGCTGCTCAGACAGATGGATATAATAATTACCCTCTGCGGTAATGCCGAGGCATCGTGCCCGATGACACCGCCGGAGATTAAGCGCCTCCACTGGCCCATCGACGATCCTGTGGGAACAGTAGGAACCGGGGAGGAGATGTTAAAAGAGTTCAGAAGGGCAAGGGATGAGATAAAAACTAAAATAGAAGAATTTCTTGAGGAGGTAAAGAATGTTCAGAAGGGCTCTTGAGAAAGTGCACAACTTCAGGCTACTGCCTGCATTTGTGATCGTCAGCATGGTTATCGGAATAGCAATCGGCAGAGTATACGGAATTTCCAACTTCCAGCTGACACCCCCCATTGATGCAATCAAGTCCATCTTTCGCGGGACATACGAATTCAGCATACCCAACACCCTTGCACTCGGCATTGTGGCCGGTCTCTTCATGATGATCTACCCTGCGATGGCAAATATAAAGTTTGAGGATCTGGGCAAGGCTGCCCGCTCGCCCAAACAACTCCTGATAGTCATGTTCTTCAACTATGCCATAGCGCCGTTTTTCATGCTCCTGCTTGCGAAGATTTTTCTAAGCGGAGAGCCTGATCTATACACCGGACTTGTCCTTTACGGGCTTGCTCCGTGTATTGCAATGGTTATTGTCTTTACATATCTTGCAGCAGGCAATGGTCCCCTTGCCATAATCCTTGTAGCGGTTAACTCAATAATACAGATGATGCTCATACCCGTCTATGCAAAACTCCTTTTAGGAGAGGTGAATTTCGATGTATGGGTGGTTGGAGAGAGCGTGGTCCTTTATCTCGGTATACCGCTTATAGCCGGAATACTTACCAGATTCCTCGGCGTTAAGAGGTTTGGTGAGGGGTGGTTTCATAAACTGAAATTCTATCTTGATACCATGTCTATCGTGGGCTTATTGTTCACACTCGTCGTGATGTTTGCCCTGAAGGGTGATTTGATACTCAAGAATCCTCTCTTAATAGTTCAGATGGCGATACCTATGACGATCTTCTTCTGGGTAATGTTTGTAGCGGTTTATCTCACGGGTTGGAAGCTCGGTCTTAATTACAAGGATGCGGTTGCCGTCGGTTTTAACTCCACCGGAAGGGACTTTGAGATAGCAATAGCAATAGCGATAACGGCCTTTAGTCCGGCGGTCGCCCTTGCAACCGTCATAGGCCCGTTGGTTGAGGTGCCTGTAATGCTTGTGCTTGTGTGGTTTGCAAAGAAGACCGAGTATAGACTCTTTGGGTCTTCAGGGAAGAGTGTGGAAGAATCGATGATACAAGATAAAATACAGGACACGGAAGCACTGAAAAACAGTATTAACTCTTAACGGGCTGTTGCCCAAATATGAAAATGCCCTTACTGTTATTCTGAATCCCGATTTAAATTCGGGAAATCTAACAAAAATAATGAGGTATGAGACCCTGAAACAAGTTCAGGGTGACAATTTATGGTTTGGACAACAGCCCGTTAATTCGAGACGTGTTTATATAAAAGGAAATGCCGTAAAAACTGAAATTATAAAGGAGGTAACTATATGAAGGTAGAAATCTATGACCCGGCAATGTGCTGCTCTTCAGGGCTGTGCGGACCGACACTTGATCCGGTACTTGTAAAGATGAATGACGCTGTGCTGGCATTGAAAAAACAGGGCGTTCAAATCGAAAGATTCAACCTCGCTCAGCAACCAAAGGAATTCATGGCAAACAAAAGCATTGCCGAACTGCTTCATAAGAACGGCAAAAAGATACTGCCGGTTGTTTTTGTTAACGGTGAGGTCTTCAGTACAGGCTCGTATCCGGCATATGAGGAGTTGTGCAAGGCCCTTGGAATAGAGCCCCTTAAGCAGGGAAAACCGATAACATTAAAGGTAAAAGTTAACCTACAGGAAAAGGTTTAACAAGAATTCAGGAGTCAGTATTCAGAATGAACAGAGAAAAAGCTAAACAGTTTCAAGATTTGATAGTCTGGCAAAAAGCGCATCAATTTGTTTTGGGTATCTATAAGCATAGCAATAATTTTCCAAAGCAATTCCGGATTTCCGGCTACTGACTCCCAACTTCTTCACCGGATATCTTAGATACCCGGTGTACTATTACCATTTAAAACGGCATAGCAAAAATCAGGAGGTATAAAAATGTTGGATATAACGGCTGCGGCCATAAAACAGTTCAAGGAAGTGCTTACTGAATCAGGTGAGACAAATCATGGTATAAGGGTCTTTGTCTCAGGCGACGGCTGCTGTTCCTCTTATGGGCTTGACGTCTCAGAACATGGTGAACCCGGCGACAAGGTGATTGAAAAGGACGGATTGAAGATATTCGTAGACCCTGCGGCAGACAATGAACTCTCCAATGCCACAATCGACTATGAAAACGGATTTATGATAAGAGGGATTTCGTCATCCTGTTGCGGGTAAGGGTAATTTTTTAGGAAATTATTTTTTGGTCCGCGCAAACCCGCGTGAATCTGCGGCTAAAAATCTCATATAAGAGTTTGTTGCACAAACAGAAAAACAGCCATATATGTCATTCTGAATTTATTTCAGAATCTCTAAAAATCAATATGATATGAGACCCTGAAACAAGTTTCCCGTACTTGATACGGGATGACAAAACAAGAGTTTGCGCAACAAGCTCATAAGGAGCAGAAAATGACAAAACACATCTTCTTCTCGGGCAAAGGCGGTGTGGGCAAGACCACTATGGCCTCTGCCACCGCCGTACATTATGCACTGACAGGGAAAAAGACCCTGATTGTTACCACCGATCCCGCCTCCAATCTTGCTGATGTATTTGAGCAGGAGATAGGACACAAGGTAACTCCTATAAATATAACCCCTCACCTTTCCCCTCTCCCTCAAGGGGAGGGCGAACCAAATAATCCCCCTTTATTGACGGGAGGGGGTGAGGCGAAGGGTGAAAATGGATTTCTCTATGCCATGGAGATTGATCCGGACGAGGCAACCAGGCAATACAAAGAGGGGATAATCGGCCCATACAGGGAGATCATGCCCGAGGATGTTATTGCATCCCTGGAAGAGAATCTCAGCGGTCCCTGCACCACGGAGATGGCCTCCTTTGACCGGTTCATAGACTTCATGGAGACCGATGAATACGATGTAATTGTCTTCGACACCGCTCCGACAGGCCACACAATAAGACTCCTTGAACTTCCCGTGGACTGGTCGCGGCATATTGAGGAGGCATCAAAAGGAAGCGGACAGACCTGCCTCGGACCTGTTCAGTCCATACAGGACTCAAAGGACAAATACGACAGGGCAACCGCCCTCCTCAAAGACCCTGAAGGGACAACCTTCATATTTGTTATGAGGCCTGATGAACTGTCCCTTTATGAGACATTGCGGGCATCAAGGGAGCTTGAGACTATCGGTATAAAATCAGGAGAGATTATCATAAACGGCATCCTGCCCAAAGAGGTCTGCGAGGTTGAATTTTTCAAGAAAAAATATGACTCCCAGCAAGGGGTCATCAAGAAAGCAGAAAAAATAATTAAAAAATCAAAGCGCTATATGCTTTTAAGGGATAACGAGGTTAAGGGTGTCGATGCCTTGAGGAGCATAGCGGAAGAACTGTTTGCAAAAAATCCCCCTCTACCCCCCCTTTCCAAAGGGGGGGTTCAATCATTTCCTCATTCAGCAAAGTCCCTTTCTTTAGTCCCCACTTTGGCAAAGGGGGGTGAGGGGGGATTTTCACATGAAGAGTACAAATCAGCACTCACTATTGAAAAGCCGGATATCGACGCTCTCTTCCTGCCGGACGGGCAGACAAAGGCAATCTTTTTTACCGGCAAGGGTGGCGTAGGCAAGACCACCATCTCCTGTATCACCGCTTTGTATCTTGCAAAAAAAGGCTATAACACCCTTCTTGTGACAACCGACCCGGCTGCCCATATCGGGGAAGTCCTCGATGTAAAGGTCGGAAGTGAACCGGCAAGGGTTACGGGTAACCTCCATGCAGTAATGGTTGACCAGGAAGCGGCTTTCAAGGAGTATAAAGAGAGGGTATTGAACGAGGCAAGGGGGAAATACTCAGAGGATATGCTTGCTGCAATGGAAGAGGAACTTAATTCTCCCTGCACTGAAGAGATGGCTGCATTCGATAAATTTGTCCAATTCATAGAAAGCAAGGATTATGAGTTAGTGGTTTTTGATACTGCGCCGACAGGCCATACTCTGAGACTCCTTAATCTGTCTTTCGATTATGCGAAACAGGCAGGGATGATGGTTTCAACAGGAGAAGTAACTGAGGCTGAAGAAGTCGCACACAACAGGTTCAGGGACATAATCGAAATCTTGAAAGACAAAAACAGGGCGGTATTCAGCCTCGTCCTTTACCCGGAATCCACGCCTATACTTGAATCCTACCGCGCGATGCTCGATCTGAAACACGCAGGAATCGAGACTCAGTTGGTAGTGGCAAATATGGTCATTCCTGAAAATGTATGTATTAATGACTTCTTCAAAAACAGACGACGGATGCAGATGCATTACTTAAAGGAGATTAAAGAGAAGTTTAAATTACCTCTGCTCGTCTATCCTCTGATGGATGA
>BDTA01000022.1 GCA_002897935.1 bacterium BMS3Abin08 | reverse complement strand
TAGAGCCGTCATTCCCGCGGTCTGTTGGGCGGGAATCCAGTCTTTTCAGTAACTTCTGGATACCCGACTACAGACTTCGGGTATGACAAAAATATAAAACAGCAGTTTATACACAGACTCTATTTAGTTCCTGTGTATAAAGTCGAACAGTTATCGTTTTTCCGTCATTCCCCGAAAGCGTTCGGGGAATCGCTCTTTAAGACAGTTGTTGTTTTTCTGTCATTCCGGCTTGTCCGGAATCGCTCTTTAAGAAGGATTCCCGACGCGCTTCGCTTGAGGGAATGACAAATAACTGCTATTTATACACGAACTCTATTTAATCAATACAATAATCTCTCTCCTTGCGGAAACAAGCCTGACGATATCCCGTGCCTCCTTGACCTCGATCACCCTTTCATCATTCAGTGTCAGGTTACAACAAACATGGACACTGCTGAACTTCTCAAAAAGACCAAGCCCTGCAAGTTCCCCGAGTATCACCTTTGAGTTGTGCTCCCTGTCACATAGTATGGCAACCCGGTCGTTCCCGAAGACCTCATCAAGCCCCTCAAGGGGCCTTCCGTGATAAGAAAAGACCCTGACGTTCAACCACGGTTCCCTGATCCTTGCAAAGGCAACCTGGATGCTCGAAACCCCGGGCACAATTTCCCTGACCGCATGCTTTCCAAACCGGTCGATGATCCTCCGGGAAAGGCTGTAAATACCGGCATCACCTGTTACGATCACCCCTACCTCCCTGCCCTTGTTGTCTTTGATAATCTGAAGTATCCTCTCTATGTCCGTCTCCTTATATACCACCTGGCTCTTCAAAGGCCCCACTGCATTTAACTGTCCTTCACTCCCTATAAGAACCTCGCATTCCCGTGCCCGTGCCCGTGCCGCTCCCGTGATATAATCCTCACCACCGGGTCCACCACTTATAACAACTATCCAACCCATATGCCTTTCCCTATCAGATTCTTTTTCATGTCGAAGAGACAGACTATCGTACTTTTAAATCCAAAATCATCATTTATCTTCCTTGCAATCTCCCTTGCAAGGTCTGAGAGTGTTTTTTTTCTTTCATTGCAATCCGCTCCTGCAGCGTTTTCGCGACTCCGGACAATCTCCTCAACCGTGTTGAAATCACCCCTTACCCCGAGGAAATCCGCTACAAACTCCTTTGCCTGCGGCGAGTTTTTCGAGTGAGTGTCATAATATCCCATAAGTATCTTTGCAAGTTTTCCTGGATGGCCGCCGAGGGCGATATTTCTGAAGCCCCTCTTACTTGCATAAGACAGTGCATGTCCGACGAAATTGCTCATCTGAACAATCCTGATGTCGCCGAAAAGCGCCTTCACGGCATCCTCTCCTATCTTGCCCGGAACAAGAAACAAGGGTTTTGAATCCTCAATCCCGGGTTTTGAATCCCGGGGTTTGGCCTCTTCATAAGCAACGTCAATCTCACACCTGATCGTTGCCTTAAGTGCATCAACACTCATCGGGACCACAATACCCGTAGTACCGATTATGGAGATGCCGCCAACAATCCCGAGACGGGGGTTAAACGTCTTTTCGGCAACCTCTTCACCCCCGGGCACGGATATCTCCACCTCCACACCGCCTTCGGGAATTACCCCTCTCACGGCATCCCTGATCATTCTGCATGGTACGGGATTGATCGCGGGTTCCCCGGCCCTTACCTGCAGACCCGGACCGGTTACCACCCCAACACCTGTCCCGCCCTTGATCACGACACCCTTCTCCCCCTCAATCAGCCTGACCCTGGCAACAATCTCCAGCCCGTCGGTTACATCGGGGTCATCACCGGCATCCTTTAACACTGCTGCATATGTCTCCGGAGACCGTCCTTTCGTCAGGACCTTTGTTTCGGATATTGCGATCTTTACCAACTTACCTCCGGGCAGGCATATACGGACGTCACTCACCCCTGTTCCGGCCCCGCCGTCTGCAAGAAATCCCCTCAACAGGATTGCTCCTGCCTTTGCAGCGGCGGCAGCACAGACGCCCGTTGTGTAGCCGTGTCTTAACTGCCTGCTCTTTTCCTTCATAATTATAAAACTGATGGACTCTTAAAAAGTCCCTGATTGTCACCCTGAACTTGTTTCAGGGTCTCATAAGTTCTTGATTTATATAGATTTCCCGAAGTTAATTCGGGATTCAGAATGACAGAATACGGTATTTCTGATTTTTTACGAGACTGTCAAAATTGATGAACTCGTAAAAAATCCATTGTACCGCTTTACGCTGTGCCCTTGTCTCCTGCTCTCCTTATTATGGCAACCGAGAGATATGCCGCATCCGGCGGGGGCTCACCGTTGAGTATGTTATGAACAGACTCTCCATCAAGCCCGAGACGTCTCGCTAAATATGCGTGCTCGGGCTTTATCTTTCTAACCGCCTGAATCAGAACCGGCAGTCTCTTGTTGACCTTCATGAATACCGTTGTCGGATGTCTGTTAATCAGTTCCTCCACCTTTTGCAGGTCTCCGGGCATCTCATAAACACCAAAGCTTTCCCCCTTGGTGCATAGAGGCAGGGAAAGAAGGGTTGAAGCTGCATTAATCGAACTTATCCCCGGTATATGTTTTACCTCAAGTCCGGCATCGACAAGCCTTTCCGTCAGATAGTTGGAGGTGCTGAAAATGCTGGGGTCTCCCATTGTGACATAGGATACCCTCTTGCCCTGTTCTGCCATTACTTTAATTCTGTGTGCAAGTTCTCCGTATCTTCTCCTCAGATCCGCCCTGTCGTTGTTCATTGGGAAATAATACATGGTGGTCTTCTCTTCGGGTATATATCTCAATACTATATCCCTTGCCACACTTCTGCCGGTAATGTCGGATTGGGGGACAACCACTACGTCGGACTGCGTAAGAGCCCGTTGTGCCTTTATTGTTAAAAGCTCGGGGTCTCCGGGACCAAGCCCTATGGAATAGACAATCACCTCTTCACCTCCCGGAAGATACCGTTTAACTCGATCACGGCATCGAAGACATTAAGCCCGGGCCGGGCAAACTCATACTCGTCAACCTTGAAAAACCTGCTCTTCAGGCCATGGAAATAAGACCTTTCCCAGGGCGGAATCGGATTTTTATTCATTGGACCGACCTGATAGATATAGATATCGGGCGGGTCTTTGAGAATCCTCTCCGGCGAGATGGTAACATGCTTTTTCCCGGTCCTGACAAGATTCACCCCCCCTGCCCTCTCTATTATGGATGCCACGATGCTCTTCGCACCCGCCACCTTCAGTGGTCTGTACATAACCTCATAGATAACCCTCGGTCTCTTCTTAACGGGCTTGATTCCCTTCAGTTTGGCATTAAGCCTGCCGACAAGCGCCTCTGCTTCCCTGTCCTTCCCCAATGTCTTACCGAGCTGGAGAATCCTTGTAATTATCTCATCGAGCGTCCGGGGGTCGTAGTGAAAGACATCCACACCTATGGCCTTCTTTAGCTCGTCGGGAAAGGCCCTTTTTGAACCTGCCACGATAAGATCCGGCTGAAGTGACTTAATGAGTTCAATGTTGGGCCTGAGATGAGAGCCCACCGGCTTTGGCCCTTTAAATGTATGGTCGGTCCTTGTAACGCCCACAACCTTGCCGCCGGCGCCTAACTCTCTGATTATCGGACTGGCGGATGCATATAGGACAACAATGCGTTCATATGCAACCGCATCGCCTGCAAGCATAATAAAAAGCAACAGGGCTGCCGGAATCACGGAGCATACGGATAAACAACGTTTCATATACCCCGAAAAAAGGTGTTTCTCCGTGTTTGTACGTCCCTGTGCCTCTTCCTCTGGATTTCTCGATACTTTCATTCATACCTCCCTGTAAATGAATATTCCTTTTTCATGTCTTAAAAATTTGATCCCGAGGCCGAAGATATCCGACAATCTCTCCTCACGAACCCCCTCATTGTCCACGTCGTAAACGAGTCTCCCCTCCTGAAAACAGAGGAACCTCTGGAACTCCCTGACGGCAAGTGAAAGGTCATGTATCACCACGAGTATCAACTTCTCACTCCGGAGTTCCTTAAGGAGCTCTATCGTCTCATACTGATGCCTCAGGTCCACCCCGCTCAGGGGCTCGTCAAGAAGCAGCAGAGGTGAGTCACGGTTGATTGAACGGGCAAGCAGTACCCTCTGTTTTTCACCGCCCGAGAGGGAGTTGAACTGTCTCTCTTTCAGGTGTTCTATATCAAGCAGAACCATGCTCTTTTCCGTTGTCTCCATATCGTCTTCGCTGTAGCCACTGCCGTCTGTGAGTGGATACCTGCCGGTCAGCACAACATAAAAGCAATCAAAGGGCATACTCAGGCCTCCATCCTGAGGGAGAAGGCTGACGAGGATATGCCTTTTTCTCTCGTTGGTCTCCTTAAAATCCTCCCCGTTGATCGCATAGCTCCCCCTGTATGGGAGCAGCCCTGAAAGCACGGAGAGAAAGGTGGATTTCCCGCTCCCGTTGTTACCGAGGACCGCCACCATCTCACCCTGCTCAAGATGGAGGTCATCTATCACCATCCGGAAGCCTTCACGCTTTGCAATTATATTCCTGAGTTCAAGCAAAGTAATGTAACTCCTTCTTCCTCTTGATCAAAAGGTACAGAAAGAACCCCCCACCTATGGTGGACGTGATTATCCCGACAGGCAGTTCCTGTCCCTCTGTAAGGGCGGTCCTTGCGATAAGGTCATTCAGAATCATAAATGCCGCACCGGTGCTAAGACTCAGCGGCAGGAGTTCAGATGCCTTCGAGAATCCGGCAAGCCTTAGTATATGGGGCACAATAAGGCCGACAAAGGCTATTATCCCTGCATAGGCCACACTGAATGCGGTCAGCAATGCGGCAATAAAGAATGCCCTTCTCCTCATGGCATCCACTGAAACACCGCTTGACCGGGCCGTCCTGTCATCGAAACAGATGATATCAAGACCGAGATAGTCTCTTCTGACAACAAGGAATGACAGGATGGTGACTACTCCAAGGAGTCCAACCTTCTTTAACGATGCAGACTGGAAACCCCCCATAAGCCAGAATATTATCGAGCTTACGGCATCCTCACTGAGAAACTTCATAAGGCCGATTACGGCGGAAGAAAAGGTACTCACCACAATGCCCGCAAGGAGCATGGTGATGGGCTGCACCTTGCCGCCAACAGTAGAGATCCTGTAAACAGCGGTAAGGCCGATAATTCCGCCCAGGAGGGCAAAGAGCGGAAGAACGGCCGTGAGCCCAAGCATTATTGCCACAACAGCGCCCATTGCCGATGAGGCCGATACCCCTGTAGTAAAGGAATCCGCAAGGGGATTCTTCATTACATACTGAAAGAGGGCACCGCTTAAGGAAAGCGCCGCACCGACCAGACCTGCAAGAAGCACCCGTGGTATCCTTACATGAAACAGTATATTCCGTTCAACCCCGGTCAGGTTGAAAAAATCCATCTCCACGGCACCATTCATTACAGCCATCACAAAAAAAGCTACAAACAGTAGAATCGAGAAACAGATCGCCACTGTCTTTCGCTTGTTGAAGGAACCCGAGGCAGAAGGTCTTCCTCTGCTCCCGCTCCTTGCCTCCGCCTTCCGGACGTCCTTCATGCCTCCACCCTCTTCATGGCAAGATACGCAAAATAAAAGAACACACCGGCAAAGACCACCAGCAGAAGGAAGTAAAGGGGATTCACCTCACCACCGGTCAGGGATGCCCTGATTACCTTCGTGCTGTATGTCAGGGGGAAGATGTATACAAGCAACTTGAAGACATAGGGGAGCTTATCGACAGGGAAAAAGGTCCCGCAGAGAAATATCATCGGGGTTATCACAAAGGTATTGATCGCCGCCTGTGAACCGTGGTCGCGCACCACCATGGCCATGGCCGTTCCAAGGGACGCAAAGAGAAAGGTATGGAGAAGTATTGCCGGAAAAAACAGCGGAGAAATGACGAGGTCCACCCTGAAAATCACAGCGTAAATGAATATAAGGATCGTGCTCAAAAGCCCCTTGAACATACCGTAGGCAACCTCGCCGAGGACTATCTCTATATGTCCGACAGGGGCGATAAGGTACTCGTCAAAGAGGTGAAAGTAGAACCTCGATATATTAATCTCCTGGGCAATGCCGTAACTCTGATTCAGGGAACTCATGGTTATGAGGCCCGGGATGAGAAAGGTGAGATAGGGCAACCCCCCGGCAACCACCTGATCACCGAAACCCCATCCAAAGGCAATGAGATAAAGGAGCGGGGATATGGACGAGGCAAGAATCAGCTTCCTTGCCCTCTTCCGGTAGACATTCAACTCCCTGTACAAAACACCTCTTACACCGTTAAACATTTATTCTCCTGCCTGTGAGTTTCAGAAATACATCCTCTAATGTGACCCCCCTTATCCTGCACGAAAGGGCGGATCCCTTCAGTTCTTCAAGGGCGTCCTCCCTCTTGGAGAAAAACCTCTCCTCTATCCTGTCTTCATGAAAGACCTCAAGGACAAACCTCCCGAGATCCCTCTTCAGCTCCTTGGGGCTGCCAGAGGCTATTATGTCTCCCTTGTTGATAATCATCACCCTCTGGCAGAGCCTCTCAGCCTCCTCTATATAATGAGTGGTAAGGAGGATTGCCATCTTTTTCGTCAGGTTGACCTTTACAATCAGATCCCAGAGACTCCGCCTTATCTGAGGATCGAGCCCGACGGTGGGCTCATCGAGAAAGAGTATCTTCGGTGCATGGAGCAGCGCCCTTACGATAACGAGTCTCCTCTTCATGCCTCCGGAGAACGTCTTGACCTGCCGGTCCCTGTACTCTGCAAGACCTGCAAACTCAAGGGCTTCCTCTATCTTTTCCCCTCTTGCCTGTTTAGGCATACCATGCAGTATTGTATGCAGATAGAGGTTTTCGTAAGCAGTCAGGTCGCGGTCAAGATTGCTGTACTGATGAACCACACCAAGGAAACCCTTTGCCTCTTTCGAATAACGGAAAAAATCCTTGCCAAAGTAGGACACCTCTCCACCATCGGGCCTTGTAAGGCCGGTGAGCAACCTTATAGTGGTTGTCTTTCCGGCACCGTTGGGGCCGAGAAGACCGACAAACTCCCCTGCACCGATCGAAAATCCGATACCGTTTACAGCAACCTTCTTACCGAATTTCCTTGAGAGTCCCTTTACTGAAAGCGCATTCATGGGGCTATTGAAGTGATCACCGTTATCATTAAGTGAATCCCCTTTATCGGATTTTCAAACTCTTTATACCTTCCGGTCTTAAAAAACATCTCAATCTCCCAATAACCCTTCAAGGCCTTTTCCTCTCAGCCTGCAACTGCTGTAGCAAGAATGAAAATCAGCACACCCAATGCGACTGAGATAAAATCCGCCACCCTGTACTTGAAGATAATCATCCCCGTTATCGTAACCACTATAAGGCATATGGATATAAGGTCGCTGATTACAACCCATGTCCACCCGGTCTTGAAAGCCTTATGAAGTCTGTTAAGCCATGACCACGGCTCGACCGGTTGCTTCTCCACCCTTTCCATTCTTCCTTGCGCAGGGTCTATTATGTAAGTGGTCTTACCATGGGAACCATAGAGAAACTCTATTGTTTTCCCCTTCTTAATCCTGATAACCGTCGGATCGTCGGTCCGGTTGATCTGCCCTTTATAGAAGTCGATAAACGCCCTCATCTTTGCCGTATCCGACGCAGGAACCCTGTATTCGGTCTTCTCTTTGTTTGTAAAGTACCTGAAGGCCTTCCTGTGATTGAGAAGCACCCCTGTAATACAGTAAAAAAGGATAAAGGCGGCCAGAACAAGGCCGCCCCACCTGTGTATTTTACGCATAATCCGTATGGTGCTGGAATCAATTACAGCCACTGTTAAAACTCAAATTTCTTCAGCAACCTGACGATACCCTTGATGAAGACACTGTCTACCTCCGGATAGAACCCGAGGCCCTTGAAATATTTTTTGCCCTTGTATAAAACCGTAGTTGCCCCGGTCCGGAATCCTTCCTTCTTCATCTCGAGGGACCACGAAAGTGCTCCGTTCTTACGGGGCTTGGCACCCATTATGTCATTCATGATATGGTCCCCGGCAACAAACATAAAGGGGATGAATTTCACATTCTTTGCCTTGCAGGCCCTGACATTTGCGAGTGCGGCTTCCTTGGATGTTACCCCTTCGACACTCCCCAGGAAGACATTGTCAAACTCCAGAGACAATCTCCTCTCAAGGCCGAGATAGGTTATATTACTCCCGACGGCTGTCTCTCCCGTGCCATGGGAGGCAAGTACATTACAGCCCTCTCCCTGTTTGAGAAAATCACTCCGCAATACATCCACCACAGTTGTCATATCCCACCAGTACTGAAGGAGCGGCTCTCCGACCTCGATCCTCAGGTTGAAGTCTTTAAAGGTCTCCCTCAACCCTTCAACCATCCCGAGTACACTTTCATACTCTATGCCCGGAAAGATGTGCAATGGCTGAACCACTATTTTCCTGTAACCTTCGTCTTCAAGGTTCGATATAACCTGGGCGAGACTAAGGAATTTCTTATTAATCCCGGCCTTTTTGAACTTCCGGTTGGCCCTTTCGCGGACTATTTCGGATGTAAAGGCCCAGCGTATCTCGTAATTCTTGTATTTGGCCGGCAGCTCCTTCCTCAGCTGCTCCTCAAAGAAGTCATAGGTGACCCGTGCCTTTGTAGTCGTCCCGAATGCAGCAATCACTATGGCCGGATTCCTTTTAAGGGTCATGGTCTTTAACATGGCCGTTGATCTGTCCGCAAAAGAAAAAAGGAACACCGAAAATATCAGCGTCAAGGTCAATAATAATCCTGTCTTTTTCATCTATATCTGTACCTCCTGATATTCTTTGAATGCTGCAAGGCAGCATTAAAATCCGAACCTGTTTCAGGGCTTCGGTACTCAGAAGCCCACCCCGAGCCTCGTATAAACCTCATCGTTGCTGTCTGTCATCGGAGTGTAGGTCCTGTATCTGGTCTTTCTGTACTCAACACCAACGAAGGCATTCAGCCCGGAAGTCTCGTCATTGTAGAAGCTGTATCTGACGCCACCGCTGTACCTGTCCTTTATGCTCCACGTACCCGTTGCCTCTGCAAGCCCGTCGTCATTGAAGTGTTCATACCTGAGGGCAACCTCCAGCGGCTCGGACATCATGTGTGCCTTCCTCTCTGCAAAGAGCCCCCCTCCTATTACCTTCCGCTTCCTCAGTACAAACTCATAGGCTGCCGATATGGAGAAGACCGACTCCTTGAACTCTGCGTTGAGCCCCTCGTAATGCTCCCTCTTCAGGGCCTTCATATACTCGGCGTCAATCCTCAGGTTCTCAAGAAAGGGTGCTTCAAGATTAAAGCCAACGCCTATTGTATCGTTCCGCCTGCCCCAACCCGGTTCAGACAGATATGAGGCAAAAACAGTGAAACTATCATCCACCGGTGTTACAGAGGTTGAAACAATATAAGAACTCACCTCATCGGATGCCGCATCTGCACGGCGCTGAATCGATTCAGCAAACAGTCCCGACTCAAAGAGGTGGTTCATCTGCTCCTCCCCCTTGTATACCGTTACCGAGACATCGAGTCCAGGAGGCCCCTGATAGCCTGCTGTCAACCCCACCCTCTTTGTCTCATAGGCATCCTGTGTAGCGGGGTCTGTGATGAGATGGTTTTCATACACCCCAAAGGGCTGCGTCCTCTTACCTGCCACAAGATAGACCGGGAAGTCATCATCCCCGAGGGTCACTGTGGCCTCATCTACGGCTATCTCCTCGTCCCCTGCATTCAGATCATCTCCTATCCATTCCGAGTTCAGCACTACCGACGCCTCTATCCACTCCGCCGGAGATGCCGTGATCCCAAGCTCCAGTCTCCTTACATAGAGATCCGTCATCGAGTCGGAGGCTGCGTCGGTAATGTCTCTGTGCCTCTGCCACCTGAATTCACCCTCGATCGCACCCGAGACAGAGATGCGGTCCTTCCAACCCTGCATCTCGACAGCACCGCCTTCTTCGGCCTGAACATCCTTCTTCTGTGTCATCCCATTCATCTCCGTCTTGAGTTCCCTGTACTCTTTTTCCGTAATGATCTTTTTTTTCAGTAACAGCTCCATCAGTCTCTCGACTTCATCACCTGCAAATACGGTCTGTACGAATACAAATAGAACACCGATACAGACCAGGACCGCAACGAGTCCTCTTTTTTTCTGCATATGATTCCTCCCTTTTTTGTTTCAGATTTAAATCAAATCAGAACAGAAAAAATCAGGGAGTTGATTAAGGAAAGTGTTTAAAGGAGAGACCCAGGCAAGAACAGTCTTTCATCATACATTCACCTCCCGCGAGGTAATCCCAGACGGATGGGTCTTCCGGCTCAGGGCTGAAGAGGCAGTTTCGGGTTACGGTTAAACTGCTTCTGTTTCCTACTCACCCACCTTCCCGGCAACGGCTCAAACGGGTTGAACTGTTTACCAGTGGCTTTTTTCGGGCTTTCGTTCCCTTCACGGCTGCGGGGCAGCGGGGGAATCGCCATACGGCTCACCCCTCTTCCACGCATCTGTCTGTGTCAGTAAAGGAAAATCCTTCAGCAAACAGTATATAGTAATTCTTTCACTCTTTTGATGTCAAATTCAGGACAACACCTTGTCAAACAAATTTAGAAATGTCCTGCTATTCCTTTTTCTTATCCTTAAGATAGGAGTCTACCATACCTTCTCCTATATCTTCCCGGGAATAACAATTTGTCATCTTCGGATGTTATGTTGAAAGAGTATGTTTCGACTCCATCACCGATAACATTTACTAATTCATCATGTTTTTCTGACGCACTTCTCGAAGCAATCACAACCTTTGCGCCAAATTTGTATGCTTGTTTTGCAACGGCGAGGCCAATCCCGGAACTGCCTCCGAACTATAAATATTTTTTTGTTTTGTAATGAATTGTTCATTAATCATCCCACCCTAACGCCGTCAGCACTTCTATTTTACTGTTTATCAACGCTTAACACAAACCTTATATTTTCTGTGACAATAAGAAAACCAGTACTGTACGGTTCAATTTCCACCTATTGCATTCACCATGAAGTCAATCTGGACGGATTCTTTATTTATCAATGAGTTAGCTCTTCCCATTGTATGCTGTCCGGACAAACAAAGCGCCTAAGTAATGTCTGTGTATAAAGTCGAACAGTTGTCGTTTTTCTGTCATTCCGGCTTGTCCGGAATCGTTCTATAAAAAGGATTCCCGACTTCCGAATGCGTTCGGGATTGCGGGAATGACTAATGACTGTAGTTTATACACAGACTCTGAGTAGTGCTCCTTCCTGTACAATCTCCCGATTTTTTGCCGGACACTACTGTTTTCTCCGTCTTCCTTTAGTTTGACTCTCATATTCACTGAATATGTCGCTGATATAGTCATAATATCCCCATCCAATATTCCTGGCTGAGGAGACAACATCTTCTAAACGCGAGAAATACTTTTCCTGTACATCGGCAGATTGCTTTCTTAGTACAGCAAGTATCCTTTCAAACATTGATTCAAGACTTGAATAAAATTGCTCGTCTATATCACCAAACTCAACCGTGAACTTATTTCCGGTTTCAAGGTAGCGAACCATTAATTCAAGCCGGCCTGCTTTATCCTTTGTAGCCTTGAAGTAGTCTGATATTGCCTTTTTTCCTATAGAGAGTCTTATTGGTTGTTTTTTGTACACATCCGGATAAAGTGATTCAGATATTATGCTTCTATATGGTTCAAGTGTTTGTCCACCAACGGAGTATCTTGAATGGATAAATGACTTGTTTTCAGCACTATGTGAATACAGATCTGCTATCAGCTTCAATAATTCTGATTTTTCTTTATCAACAAGGATTTTCAGATGGATGTTCATGATAAAAGCCGCCTTCCTTATCTATTCCGTATACTCTTTCGCCAGCAACCACAAGAGCCATGTTCAGCTTTTCTTTTGTCTCATTGGCGTAAATCTGTACAAAAACCTCACGAGAAAAACCAATCCGTGCAATTAAGGTGATGCCCGTATGGTCTAACTCTAATAATTTTAAGCCATATCTGTCAGTAATATCTTTTATGGCCTGAGTTACCCTTTCAACTTTTATCATTCGCTTATTTCTTTAATTTTCTTTATCTTTTCTTCAAGATACCGGATGCCTTCTACAGCATGTTCCCAGTTCATGGAGTCCTGTTCCACATCCCAGGAAAACCCCTTCTCTGCTACAAGGTTCTTTTCTTCGAATTCTTTAAAACTCATACCATATTTTTTCCTGAATTTTTCATCGGTGAGCTTAAATAAAGAAAGCCGTTTTTCGTACTCGCTCAGGACAGCCTCTCTTATTTCTTTTTCTGGAATCAAATCAGCAAGTTTCATTTTAATCACCTCCTGCATGTTGTATTTAAGTAGTATAACAAACTTTTCATCTTTTCCTTCCAGTATCTCAATCTGTCACGTCCCAGGCAGCCGAGACCCCCAATTTAATAAGGATACTTCCATTTTTAAGTCAACATTTTCCAACGGCTTTTTTTCAATAGTTTAATCTGAGTTATGCTGCATACTACAACAGTCACCCCCGAAGAAAAGACCATCTTTTCCAG
>BDTA01000021.1 GCA_002897935.1 bacterium BMS3Abin08 | reverse complement strand
AGACTGCAAAGAGGGCAATCCCGGCTCCTGCACAAATAAAACTTAACCTATTTGCCATGTTCTTTTTCATCTCTCTTACCTCCTTCTCTTTGTTCTTACCAAAAGAAAAGCATATTCAATGCCAGGCCTTAACTCGTTGTAAAGAAAGACAAAAAGGAGCACGCTGTATTGCACCGCAGCAAAACTGTTTGCAGTATTGCAAAAAATCATCAGAGCAGCAGTTTAGCTTCTTTTTTACGGACAGATTCAACGGACACGATTGTTTCCCCGGATTACGGGCACGATCTTTCCCTCGATTATGATAAAATATACGGTACTCCGAGGTACCTGGGGCAACCATGAAAAAAGTATATATAAAGACCTTTGGCTGTCAGATGAATGTTCACGATTCCGAGAGGATGCTCGGCATTCTCAGGGGAGAGGGGTTTGTCTCCGTGGATGAACCGGAGGAGGCAGATCTTGTTGTCTTCAATACCTGCAGTATCCGCCAGAAGGCTGAACAGAAGTTTTACAGCCAGCTTGGAAGGACAAAGAAGCTGAAGAGGAATAATCCCTCCATGAAGATTGCGGTGGCGGGATGTATTGCACAGCAGGAGGGCAAGGCCCTCATGGGCCGTATGCCGTATGTGGATCTTGTTATCGGACCTCAGAACCTGAAGAGGTTAGGGGGGGCGCTGACTGTCGACGGTGGTGTTTATACCGGTGAAAACCCCGATATTGCCATCGAGGAGATACCGGCCTGCCGGGGCAAGGGCGTCAGAGCATGGGTAAACATCATGTACGGATGCAATAATTTCTGTTCTTACTGCGTAGTGCCGTACACGAGGGGGCGTGAGAGGTCGCGGCCGGCAGGGAACATCATCAGCGAGATAAAAGAACTGGCAGGGCAGGGCTACAGGGAGGTAACACTCCTGGGACAGAACGTTAATTCATATAAAGGGGACCTGGGGTTTCCGGTACTGCTTGAGAGAATCAACGGGATAGACGGGCTGAAGCGAATACGTTTTGTAACCTCCCATCCCAAGGACTTGAGCACAGACCTCGTGCATGCCGTCAGGGATCTTGAGAAGGTCTGCGAGCATATACACCTGCCGCTGCAATCAGGCTCCGACAGAATTCTGGCTCTTATGAACAGGAGATATACCTTCAGGGAATACCTGGAGAAGATTGAACTCCTCCGGGAGGCGGTGCCGGATATTGCCATCACCACTGATTTAATTGCCGGGTTCCCCACTGAAACAGAGGATGACCACCTCGCTACGATCAACGCCATGAGGGAGATCCGGTTTGACGGTATCTTTGCATTTAAATACTCCCCGAGGCCCCGCACAAGGGCATCCGGGATGGAAGGCCGGCTCCCTGACGGATTAAAGGGCGAACGGCTTATGGAAATACTCTCCCTTCAGGACGAGATAACAGAGCTGAAGAACAGGGAACTGGTGGGGAAGGGCGTTGAAGTCCTTGTCGAGGGTCCCTCAGAGGCCATTGCCGGTTATCTAACGGGAAGGACAAGGACGAACAAGATCGTGAACTTCCCCGGGGAAGAAGGGGTGGTTTCAGGTTCTATTGTAGATACAACCATCCGGACGGCTCACAGACACTCCCTTGAAGGGACCCTCACGGTGTGTGATGCTGAATCCGGGATTCAGTCCGGGACATCCGTTTAGTGATTTATACGAGGATATTGAAGAAACGATTCCCCGAACGCTTTCGGGGAATGATGGGACTGACCACCTGAATTCATTTCAGGATGACAATTAAAGAGATGAAGATCACGGTTTTAACCCTCGGTTGCAAGACAAACCTCGCAGAGAGTGACTCCCTGAAGACAGAGGCCCTCGATGCCGGGCACCGGCTCGTCGACCTCGGGGAATCCCCTGAGGTCTGCATAATAAATACGTGCACCGTGACCGGCAAGAGTGACTATCAGTCACGACAGCTTATGCGGAGGGCACTGAGGGCGGGTGCCCGGGTGATTGTAACAGGGTGCTACCCCGAGGTTGCCGCCCAAGAGATAACGGCGATTTCATCGGATATAGAGATAGTAAAAAATAGCAAAAAACTTAATATAATCAATAAGTTATTGCCCAAAAATAACAATAATACTTTAAGTTCACGGTTGCCCACGCCAAATACCGGCTCTGCCATAGGCCGTTCAAGGCCCATCGTGAAGATCCAGGACGGCTGTAACTATTCCTGTACATACTGCAGCATCCACCTTGCACGCGGAAGGTCAGTGAGCCGTCCGGTAAGGGATGTGGTGTCTGATCTCAGGAAACTCGAAGGTCTCGGCTACGCTGAAGCTGTCCTTGCGGGTATACATATAGGGGCTTACGGCCTTGATCTTAAACCTAAGGTAAATATTTCATCATTAGTAGCTAATATCCTGAATAATACGGAAAAAATCAGGATTAGATTGAGTTCTATCGGGGTCAACGAAATAGACGACGCATTGATTGAACTCCTGCAGGACAGCAGGGTATGCCCGCATCTTCATATCCCGTTACAGAGCGGTGATGACGGGATTCTCCGGTTGATGAAAAGGCCTTATGATTCGGGCCTCTTCAGGGAAAGGATAGAGTATATCCTGGGCCGCTTCGAGAACATATCGGTGGGTACGGATGTCATAGTCGGGTTTCCCGGGGAATCCGAAGAGGGGTTTCAGTCAACGGTGAAGCTGCTCGAGGACCTGCCCATGTCCTATCTCCATATATTTCCATATTCACCGAGGCCCGGTACTGCCGCCTCTAAAATGCAGATGTACGTACATGGTGATGTAAAGGGAAGGCGCCTCAGGCTCTTAAGAGGGCTTGATGCTGAAAAGCGGGCTGTATACAAAAAAAGACAGATCGGGAGACTGCTGAATGCCGTTTATGAAACACCGGCTGAAAGCGGCTTACAGAAAGGAAAGTCCGAGAACTACCTCAATTTATACTTCGAAAAACATGACGTTCTGCCTGGAAGGGCCGTGAAGGTCAGGATACGTGATACGTTCAAGGACGGCCTGCTTGGAAGCGCTATTGAAAATTAAACAACCCCTTGAAAACAGGGAATAAAAATCCTGCCTAAAACTTGTTCATAACATTGAATTTCCCAAAAAACAAAGTCCTCAGGAGGAGTACAAACATGGTTAGTAACACTTTATTAACATTGCCTGTTGATATAAAGTGTCTGATAATATATATTATGTTAAATTAGATCACGAGATTTTACCGTAACGTTTCATAACGTAACTCAGCGCTTCGGTCCGTGTGCTGATCGTTCCGGCAAACCTGAGCCTGTCGACCTCCCTTATAACCTCTCCGACAAGGGGACCACCCTTGATCGAGAGAATCTCCATCACATCGTCTCCTGATATGACGGGGTTGTCCCTGGTGTCCATGAATCTCTCTGCAAGGCCGATCAGGTCCTCCCTGCCCCTCACAACGAGTATATCAATGACTGCATCGCCTGCGGCTGAGAAGAAGTCGTAGAGGCCTTTATGGTCATCCCCAGCTGGTATCGGCAGATCAATGGCATTGCTGAAGGTCCCGATCCTTTTTACGATCCTGTTCGGGAGCCTCAGAAGGGTTTCTTTTAGATCTGTATTATTGATAAGGACCTCAAGCATTAAAAGCGCCTTAAAGGAGCACAGACCGTGAGTAAATGTTTCTTTATTTTTTTTATGTAACACTTCATTTTTTTTAATTATTTCGAGAATCTTATTGCAACGCAACTCTAACTCATTGTAATCTAAGGGAATTACTACTCCAAGGACACCATCGTCAAGCATCTCTCTCAAGGCCCTTACCGCTGCATCCGACTCAAGGGTCTTTAAAAACTCTAAAGTGATTCTTTCAGAAGGCATTTCCCTTAACAGGTCTCTGAATCTACGTAATACATCCCTTGTCTTTTCATCTATTGTCCCGTTGAGTTCACCTGCAAAGCGGTATGCCCTTATGATCCTGACCGGATCATTCCGCATATTGCCCTCCCCCAACATCGTCACTATCTGATTTCTGAGGTCCGAGATACCGTTGAAGGGGTCATAGAGACCGGTTTCAGGAGAGAATGCTATTGCATTGATGGTAAAATCGCGTCTTGAGAGGTCTTCTTCTATCCTGTTTTCATACCTTGTGAAGTCGACCGTGGTATTGTCCTTTAACGCTATGCGTACTGTAAGGCCATCTTTAAGGACTACTATAGTTCCACCAATGTAACCTTTTATTATTTCAGCACTTTTTAGAGGATCGTTCTTTACGGCATAATCCCTGTCCCTCGGTTTTCTTCCAATAAGTATGTCCCTGATATAGCCGCCGACAAGGAAAACGTCAGGGATTTTATCAAAAACCATCCTGTTGATGGCATCATGGATCATGTTCCGGATATTCATATCATTAGACATACTAAAGCGCATAGCAGTCCTTTTTCCGTCATTCCCCGAATGCGCCCGGGGAATAGCTCTTTGAGAAGGATTCCCGACGCGCTTTACTTGCGGGAATGACAAATGACTGCATAAAGTCGAACAGTTGTCCTTTTTCCGTCATTCCGGCTTGTCCGGAATCGTTCTGTAGGAAGGATTCCGGAGTCCCGAAAGCATTCGGGATTGCGGGAATGACTGATGACTGTATTTTATAGGGATACCGGTATGAGAGGGAGGTTACAGCTGTATCTTGAGGACTTCCGCTGTCTTATCTATTATCCTGTCGGGGTTAAAGGGCTTTGTCATATATATATCCGCACCAACATCACTGCCCTTGACCTTATCAAGCTCCTGTCCCTTTGCAGTCAGCATCACTATATAAACACCGTCTATCCCGAGTTCGTTTTTTACCGTATTGCAGACCTCAAAGCCGTTCATCCCCGGCATCATAACATCGAGATAAACGAGTTCGGGCCTCTCATTCCTGATCACATCGAGTGCATCCAAGCCGTTGTCAGCGGTGATGATCTCCACGCCTGCCTCCTCGAAATCCTCAAGGGTCTGTTCCAGAAGGAGCCTTATATGGGGTTCGTCATCGGCTATCAGTATCTTCGACATTTCCTTCACTTCCTTTCACGATATAGAGTATTTTTGATTTTATCATTAAATCCCTGATGGAATCCTCCCTGCAGATCTCATTTATATAACCGTCCTCAACCAGCCCCATATCCACGAGTATTATATCCGGCGTGGCCTCGAGCCCCTTCCTTATGTCCTCCGTATCACAGCAGCTCTGTATTACCTCGAAATTCCTCCCCTTCATCGCCTCGGCAATCTCGCGGCACGACTCCCTGTCGCGGTCTATAATCATTACCCTGCACCTGTTGTTTCTCTGCCCCTCGTTCATTACCCTCTGTATGCTGTCAAAGAGCCGCTCCTCATCCACCGGCTTCGTGATGTAGTCGGCCGCACCAAGCATCAGCCCCTTGTCCCTGTTTTCAAGAGCAGATATCACTATAACGGGGATCTCCCTCGTTGTATCGTCGTTCTTCAGTACCCTCAGTACGTCGTAACCGCTCAGATCCGGCATCATGATGTCAAGAAGTATGAGATCCGGCATCATAGCGCGGGTCTTGCCTATTGCGTCCTTGCCGTCCACCGCCTCTACCGCCCTGTAACCCTTCTCCTGAAGATACTGGCTTAACAGTACCCGTATGGATACGTCGTCGTCCACTATCAGTACCGTCTCCCCTTGAGCCCGGCCCTTTATGTGGTTGTCTATGGACGTCAACAGTACCTCCCTCTGTATCTCCGTATGACCACCCTGCCCTGCCGCCTTCAGGGGCAGTTCAAAGATGAACCTGCTGCCCCCGCCCTCTTTACTCTCCGCCCAGATCCTCCCGCCATGATGGTTTATTATCTCACGGCAGATGGGAAGACCAAGTCCCGTTCCCTTCGGACGGTCCGTCAGGGTGTCGCCTACCTGCCTGAACTTCTCAAAAACCCTCTCAAGCATATCGGATGGAATGCCGTTGCCCGTGTCCTCTACCTCGGAGCGTACATACCCGGCGTTGCGCCTTATACGGTAGGTTATCGTTCCCCCGCCGTCCGTGAACTTTACGGCGTTGCTCAGGAGATTCGTTACCACCTGTATCATCCGGTCCCGGTCCCCGCGGACTATGAGTCCACCGCCCTCAACCTCTCCCTCCAGATACAGTCCCTTTGACTGAAACAGCGACGAGGTCGTCACAGCCGCACGTCTGAATACCTCTGCGATGTCTACGTCCTCGTCCTTCCACTCCACCCTCCCCGCCTCTATCTTCGCTATGTCAAGGACGTCGTTGATCAGGTTCGTGAGCCTCTCACCCTCTGAGATGATTATGTCGAGGTTCTGCCTTACCTGTGAGGCTGCGCGGGATACCCTGGCCTCCCCATCGTCTATTACCGGAAAGATTACCTCCTCAAGCCTCTTCTTTATGATGTTGGCAAATCCCAGTACCGAAGTCAGAGGCGTGCGGAGTTCGTGCGATACCGTCGATATGAAAGCGGACTTGGTCTCATCGATCCTCTTCAACTCACGGTTAGCGTCTTCGAGTTCCATGGTCCTTTCCCTGACCTTTGCATCGAGGTTTTCTATGTGTGATCTCAACCGGTCAATCATGTTGTTGAAGGCCCCGGCAAGAACCCCGATTTCATCATTACCCCGTATATCGCTCTTGGCTGTAAGGTCTCCCTTCTGTACCCTCAGGGCCGTTGCAGAGAGTTTTCTGAGGGGATTAACAAGCCTTCTTACGAAGATATAGCCCAGACATACGGAGAGAAGCAGTATGAGCAGGGTTGTGCCAAGGATCCTCCTCTTGAGTATTACCGCACTCTTACCCAGTTCATCCAGGTACACCGAGGATGCGATATACCAGTCAAGGTTCCTGAAATACCTTACCCAGGAGATCTTTTTATATATATAGTTGCCGGGATCCGAGGGCTTGTCCCATCTGTAGATCAATTTATTGTCTTTTTGAGTTGCCGCGTGTTTGAGTTCCTCACCAATGGGTTTCCCTGTCACAGGATCCAGTAATGACGAGATGTTTTTTCCTTCTATGTTCCTGTTGGGATGTATTATCATGTTCATTTTGGAATCAAAGATAAACATGTAACCCGTCTTGCCTATCCGGATATGTCTCAAAATGCCCCTCAATTCCTCTATCGCCTTCTTCTTTCTCCTTGCCACTTCTTTCTTTATGTCGTCTACATATACACCGGTTCCGACAACCCATTTCCATTGAGGAAGAAGCTTGAAATAGGAGAGTTTTTCGATGGGCTCTTTTTCTCCGAGCCTGCGCCACCAGTAGCTGTAAAACCCATCCCCGCGCCTCCTGGCAATCTCTACCATCGGTGGGACGATAAGGTTTCCGCGGACATCCCTAATTCCGGAGAAATCCCTTCCGTACAGCCTTGGATCGGGATGGGATATGAGTACCGAGTTGTAGTCTGAAACCCAGATGTAGTCATTCCTGCCGTATTTAAAGGTCCTTAGTTTGTCCAGTATACTCTTTTTGGCCTCCTTTTCGGATAAACGCCCGCTCTTCACATCCGCACGCACGTCGTTAATATAAGATTCGACGATTTCAATGATGTTTCTTAATTCCCTTTTGTGGGCCGCATAGGCGGATTCCCTGTAGGCCTCAAGATCCATCGAGATCTTGTGAACGAGTTCATATACGTTGTCGAGGATCGTCTTTCCTGCATTCTCTTCTATCTCGTAAACCGTCTCCTTGATGAGTGGCACGGAGAATGTGTAAATCAATGCCGAAAAGAAAACTATAATCAGGAGAATTAAAAGGAAAGTCTTTGTGAAGAGATTAAAACGTATCATCGGAGATTATCTATCCACCTCGATCATGGGCAGGAATCTATACCTCTTGAGTACTTCCACGGGCAGAGTTCTGAAGAGATCCCTGTCGATTGAATTCGGCTCAAGTGTGACAAAGGGGATGCCGAGTTCGGAACTCACGGCATAAAGGAGTGCATCCTCACTGACGGCCCCTCTCTCTATTAAAACGTCCTTCAAGTCCCTGCTGGTCTCCATGGCCTCTATTTTGATTGAAGCCAGTTCTTCAGGTGTAACAAGGGCATATCTCAATATATGTTCAAGCCCGCACCTGTTTCAATCATGGTCCGCCTCCTTAAGTTTTATCTCGATCATGCCTTCAGCGGCCTCCGCCCTGCTGCCCGGGCAGGGTGCTGCAACCCTTTGAGTCATCCTGTATGCATTCCTCTGCCCTCCTTTGACCTACGGCCTGAAATCCTGCAACGGACCTTACCCGTAGGTCCTGTAGAGGAGCCGCTTGACCCTCGCCTGTAATTCCGGATAATCAAAGGGTTTTGTTACATAGTCGTCCGTACCGTATGTGAATCCCTTGAGCATGTCCTCGGCCGCATCCCTTGAAGAGAGGATGATAATCGGTATAAACATCGTATTTACCTGACTTCTGAGGTTCTTTATCATTTCAAAGCCGTCCATTACGGGCATATTGATATCCGTGATGATCAGGTTCGGTTTTATGGTGAAAGCCTTTTCAATAGCCTCCCTGCCGTTCTGAGCAGTGTAGATATCCAGGGTGAGAGGTCTCAGTGCTATCTCCACCATCTTAAGCAGTCCGGGCTCATCGTCAACCACGAGCACCCTCATAAGTGACTGAATCTCCGGTATTTTGTAGGGTTTCCTTGTCTTCCCGCAATAGGGACAGAACTTCCAGTTTAGATCAAGCCGCTTACCACAGGCACTGCAGTCGTCCTCCTGTGAAGACTCGCTGCAGGGGCAATCACTACCTGTGTACTGCGTGTTACAGACGGGACATGTCTTTTCCCCGGGGCCGTCAATCGATATAACCCTTAAAACCTCCTCGATCGTTGTTATCCCCTGATAGACTTTCTCTGCAGCAGCCTCAAACAGTGTCTTCATACCCTCCTGTGCCGCCTGCATTTTTATCTGACTCTCCGGGGCGGTATTCAGTATCAGTTTCTTTATTGCCGGGCTGATGTCCAGTATTTCAAATACAGCGGTACGGCCGTTGTATCCTGTACCGTTACACCTCTTACAACCCATTCCCTTTACAAAACGTGCGTTACTGTTGATTCCCGGCACCAGGGAAAAGACCCCGTCGTCAGGCCTGTACCCCTCCAGGCAGTGCTTGCAGTTTACCCTCACAAGCCTCTGGGCTACAATGCTCAGGAGAGATGATGCCACTAAAGTGGGTTCTATGCCTATATCAAGCAGCCTCGTTACTGTTGAGGCTGTATCATTGGTGTGTAATGTGCTGAGGACGAGATGCCCTGTCATTGAAGCCCTGAAGGCAATCTCTGCAGTTTCCTTGTCCCTGATTTCCCCTACCATGACAATATCCGGGTCCTGTCTCAGGATCGATCTTAATGAGTTGGCAAAATTCAGCCCCGCCTTTTCATTGACCTGTACCTGCGTTATCCCCTCCAGTTCATACTCAACGGGATCTTCAATAGTAACGATATTCGTTTCATGGGAGTTGAGTTCCTTCAATACCCCGTGCAGTGTGGTTGTTTTGCCGCTGCCCGTTGGTCCCGTCACCAGGATCATCCCCTGTGGTTGTGAAAAAGACCGTTTGAGTCTTCCGTATTCCTCATCATCGATTCCTCCGTCTCTCAGTTCGAGATCCCCCCTTTCGGGATTCAGGAGCCTTATAACCACCTTTTCTCCGAGGTGTGTCGGAAGGGTTGATACCCTCAGGTCGACAGGATTACCCTTTACGCTGATCTTGATTGAACCATCCTGCGGCGTCTTCCTGTTGCTTATGTCAAGCTTTGACATGATCTTGATCCTCGAAACAAGCGCTGAATGAAGCCACTTCGGCACCTCCATATGCGTCTTTAATACACCGTCGATCCTGAACCTTACATCCACCTTCTTCTGTCCGGGCTCTATATGTATATCGCTTGCCCTGCATCCCGTAGCCTCATTAAAGAGCAGGTTAACCAGTTTAATAGCCGGTGCTGACAGGGTCCCTTCACCGGAGACGTCCATTCTCCCGCCTGTTTGAAATACCTCCGCAGCTGAATGCGGATTGTCATTTAGCAGCCCTATGCTGTCTTCATCGTATGCTTCGATCCTGTCGAGGACCGTTGAAAGTTCACTGCTTATCTCGTAACAGGTATTGACGGCCTGGAGGATTTCTCCCCTTGTTGCCGCATAGGGAATTACGGAAAGGCCTGTGAGAAAGGAGATGTCCTGGAGCGTGTTAAAATTCAAGGGATCCACCATGGCAACCTTCAACAGCCCCCCATCCCTGTCAAAGGGAATACTCATATATTTAAAGGCTGATTTTTCAGAATACCCCTCCAGGGCTTCGGGTAATATATCCGACAGTACTGCCCTGCCAATGCCGAAACGATTGGTAAATACCGATACAATCTTTTCTTCGTCGACGGAGAGAGTGTCAAGGATTTCGAGCACAACGCTCCCTGCCCTTTTGCCGTCCTTTATCTCCTGTAACTGTTCAGCCGTTATAATTCCTTCTTCGATTAATGCATCACACAACGGATCCATCGTTCCTCCTTGTACTGCCGGGGTGGTCTTTTAAGGGAATTTTTATCACAAAGTTGGCCCCCTTAAACCCCTCGACCCCTGAATGGTTACCATTTACGGCGGTTATCGTACCCCCGTGGTCTTCAACAATCTTCTTTGTTATGGCAAGGCCAAGCCCGGTGCCCGACTTTTTGCCCATAGTCACAAAGGGATCGAAGATGGCGTCGATTATCTCTTCCGGCACTCCGCCACCCGTATCTGAAAACAGTATCTCCACCTGATCACCTGCGGCCCTGGTACTGATGAGAAGCCTCCCTCCCTCATGCATAACCTCTCTTGCATTGCCGGTTATATTATAGATGACCCTTCTGAACTTCTCCCTGTCGATATATACATCGCCTTTGTAAGCTGTTTTCAATGATACATCGATGTTCCTGCTTGAGAGGTCTTTTTCGATCAGTTTGCATACCTCTGAGAGGTATTCGTGAATATTTGTCCTTTGGATGTTATACCTACCCTTGAACCCCCTTGAAAAGTAGAGGAGGTCCTCAAGCATTGAAACCAGCCTGTCCACTTCATCCACGATCATTCCGCTGTACTCCTTACGCTCCCCGGGTGTAAACTCCAGGTCTCCCAGCAACCCGGCAAAACCCTTGATGGTTGCCATGGGGTTCTTGATATCATGGATTATGCCTGCAGCCATCTGACCTATGGTAGCAAACTTTTCGTTCTTGATCTTTTCATCATAGAGGCGGGCGGATTCTATTGCACCTGCGATCATGGAGGATATTGATATAATCAGAGACTCGTCCTCACTCGTGAAGAACCCGCTTATCTTATTGCTCATGTTTAAAACACCCACGGTCCTGTCCTTTACCTTAAGGGGTATACAGAGCATGGATTTAATCGCCACATCTCCACCGCTTATAAAGTCCGGGTGCTGATCCGTTTCGTTAACGATAAGTGACCTTCCGGTTTTAACGATCCTGCCTGCAATCCCGTTGGATAAGTCCAGCCGCACCCTCTCATTAACGATCCGTCCCGATGCGGCCTTTATGTAAAACCCGTCGCTTTTATCGTCAATAACCATGACGGAACAGTTTTCGACCCCCATTATTTCCCCGCATTTGGCTGTGGTGGCACACAGTATTTCGTCTATATCAATCGAGGAACTCAGAATATCACTGATTTCCGAAAGGAAATTAAGTTCCCTGTATTTGTTAAGGGTATGCTTTGTCAGGGATTCTTTATCCTGCCGGTTCTTCAGAAAAAGGCCAAGGATGGATGCAGCCGTCTCCAGTCTCTCATCAAATCCGGAGACATGGCCAATGGGCCTGCTGTTTAACGGGACATCATATCTAAGAGGTTTTTCATTGCTATCGCCGAATCCCTCTGTAACATAAAGGATATCACCGTTGAGTCCATAGAAACCAAAGGGGCCTATGAGAACGGAGAGGAATTCGCATACGGGTTTTATTTCTTTTTTTCTTATAACCACTCGGCCTTCATGGAGTCAAGCTCTCCGACCAAAGGTCGGGGCTTTAGGCAAGATGCATTGCAGAGGGATCGTCTGTGCAATAGATTTTTAAAGAACGAATGTCTCAGCATATCCTTTATGTCACCTTTCAGCCCTGTATGGTCCGACAGGTTTTTTCAAACCTGAGGAGAGCTCCTGACCGGAGACTTCAAATGTTATAAATATATCAGATAAGCATCTAAAAGTCAATTGAGGCCCTATCCCGAATCCGCCGTTTGACTTGTGGGTCAAATTGAGCGCAGAGAGCAGAGCGGTCATTTTTCCGTCATTTCCCGAAAGCGTTCTTATCAATAAGTTCTGGATACCCGACTACAAACTTCGGGCATGACAAGAATAAAAAACGGCAGTTTATACACAGACTCTATTAAAAGTCTGTGTATAAACTGCAGTTATTTGTCATTCCCGCAAGCGAAGCGAGTCGGGAATCCTTCTTAAAGACAGATTCCGGACAAGCCGGAATGACGAAATAACGACAACTTTTCGACTTTATACACAGATTCTATTAAATCAAATTTTCCTTACAATGTTCTTTGCCGAAAGCACCGAAGTGCTGGAGGCAAATATAAAGATAAAATATCAAAACCTTACATTGCTATGCTGTAAGGCTTGCCGGAAATGAGTTGATTTTTATCGGGGAGGTTGTATATCTTATTAAGACGGGAAATGAGCGAACTTTTTCGACGATTCCGGTCTTATTTCGCTATATACGTGAAGTTCACCCTCCGGGGTTCAGACACTCACGGCTGTGGTCGCTTCATTTCAGGCAGTAATCGATTCAAGCGGGCGTAACTCAACGGTAGAGTGTCAGCTTCCCAAGCTGAAGGTCGCGGGTTCAAATCCCGTCGCCCGCTCCAGTTACTGAAGGCAAGCTTAACCTATGAATTTTCTTGTATTATTCTTGTTGAGTATTTAAAACAACCCTGTTCCGTCCCTCCCTTTTTGCCCTGTAGAGCGCCACATCAGCCGACTTGTTAAGGTCCTGTGCATCGGCATGGTCCGGAAATGATGCAATCCCGCAACTGAATGTTACGCGGAAGCTCCTGCCCTCGTAATGGTGTTTGATATTTTCAAATCTCGTTCTTATATCATCCATTGTGGCGAATGCGGACTCAGGGCTTGTGCCGTATAATACGACCGCAAACTCCTCACCGCCGTACCTGCCGATGATATCGGTGCTTCTGAGCCTCTGCTGCAGGAGCCTTGACAGTGCAATCAGCACCATATCTCCGGCAGGATGCCCGTAGGTATCATTGACCTCTTTAAAATGATCAATATCGATCATGGCGAAAGCCAGAACATCTTCTTCTCTCTTTACCCTTCTGATGGCAATGTCAAGCTGCTCCTTTGTCTTGGTATGATTCAACAGGCCGGTAAGACTGTCCCTGTCCATAAAGGACCGTATTATCCTCATCCTTTCGGCCCTGATCGTCACCGAGGATATAAGATAATCAGGATCAACGGGCTTTGTGATAAAGTCATCTCCACCCATACTCATGGCGGAAAGCTGTACTGATATATCCTTCTCTGCAGAGAGGTACACAATCGGTATGGAGTAATATGCATTCATTTGCCGGATCACCCTTGCCAGCTCGTCGCCGTTACACAAGGGCATGTACATATCCATGAGAATAAGATCGGGCTTGAAATCAAACAGTACATTAAAGACATTTAAGGGTTCATTCACTACCTCTGTAATCATACCCTCCCTCCTCAGGAGAAGGGAGTGATAGGTAGAGAGGTTTTTATCGTCATCCACTATCAGTATTCTGTATGGGTCACGGAGCGTTACCGAGGTAAGTGCGTCAACAGCATCGATCAGTTCAATCATATTAACCGGTTTTACAAAATAGGCATCCGCCCCCAGACGAAGCGCATTAAGCCTCGATTTTACATCACCCCTGTCTGCAACGAAGATCAGCTTAAATGTTTCCTGATCTCCGGGTTTAAGTGAGGAGAGGATATCCCTGTCTCTCAATTCGTCTCCGCTGAAGGATGTATCTATTATCACGCATGATGGAGAATCAAGGCTAAGACTGTTCAGCAGGGTAGCGGTATCCAAAAGCTTCCTGACATCGTAATTGAAATGACTTATCTGAAATGAGAGGTTGTCGATATATGAAGGATCGTACCCAAAGCAGTATAAGAGTTTCTTTTTATCACTATTTTGTGAATGCAAGGTCTCTCCGTTATTCGTATGCGGACTGTTGCTCAAAGAGCAAGCAGATCAGTTATCGTCGTGCTGTATCCCGAACTAAGTTCGTGAAATCTATACACAGCGTCATAAATTATTGTGCATGTTGTGTCATTCCCGCTTGTCGGGAATCTTTCTTCCGGGAAGGATTCCCCGGAAGCGTTCGGGGCATGACAGGCTTTGAATGAGTTACGGGCCACTGAAACAATAGCCCGTTGATATTTTAGCATAATCATACTATCGAAGCATCCGGAAGCCGGGGTGGAGTGGGGACGGCAAGAAATAAATGCCGGGAATTATGAGCGGACGGATCCTGAATCGGGGATGAAGCAGCGCAGAGGGCATAGCGCAAAGAAAGTGCCTGCTTTTGGCCGGAGAGCTTGACAGGCCGTTGAACATTGAACGCATTAGTCTGTTGTCCTGGGGAGAAGGACCAAAAGGATACAATCATCCCCCTATAAGAGGAAGGATTATCTCTCTTGTTCACAGTCTCTCCCAGGGTGCCTTCGGGAGGGGAATTTATGGTGTTGGAGAAATGGAAGACCGGTTCTCAGCGCTCCACTCTCCAACATCCCTGTCAGAATGTGGGAACGGGAGAGATGTCCCGCACCCTTGTTATGCGCCGTTCTTTCTTATATAGAAGAAGAACACGCCGTCTTTCTCAACCTCGCTTATCAATTCATGACCGATCCTCTTCAGGAGCGCAGGTATGTCTGTCCTCGAACCGGGATCGGTTGCAATAACCTCAAGGATCTGTCCATGCTGAATCTCATCTATTACCTTTTTGGTTTTCAAAACCGGCATCGGACAGTTCATTCCCTTTGTATCAAGTATCCTGTCGACTGCAATCTCTTCCATATTCCAACCTCCTGTTTAATAGTTGTACTCCCTAAAGGGAGTTCACGGGTTCACCTGTATTCCTTG
Source organism: bacterium BMS3Abin08 (assembly GCA_002897935.1). Taxonomy (NCBI): domain Bacteria; species bacterium BMS3Abin08. Next base: position 23,618 of record BDTA01000021.1, on the reverse strand, counting down.
TGCAGCTCTATTACCTCATCGACCATCTCTTTCAGCAGGTCTTCCACCGCCTCTAAAACATCATCATCCCCTTTGTCTTTCCAGATAAGGTGCCTGTAGGACAGGTATACCTTTCTTCCATCGTCAGGAAGTGTGTAGACCATGATCTGGTATGGACAAAAAGACAGATAATGCGGGTTTTTTTCAAGCATGTTCCTTGAAATCACAGCACTGCAGAACTCCATCACCTTAGCCTTCCCATATATCTTCCTGTTCCTGCCGAGGGCCTTGCCGGTCCTATCGAGCATCTCTCCCACATGTGACACACTCGATATCACAAGCCCCCTTTCATTGAGGGCCATCTTAAGGTCATCCCAGATTTCATCATAGTCACCATAAACCGACTGGATAACAACCGGTTTATCGCAGTATTTATTTCCGGCCCTCTGCACAGACTGCCGGGGCGTACACTGTATGAGCAGCAAAAGCAATACTATCAATATTAAGATATATTTTTTCATTCACCGATCCAACAACGGCACCCCTTGTTACCGTGATCCGGCAATAAGCAGCACCGGCTTTTGCAGGTTTTTAAATCTGTCTCATAATCTGCCACTGGATAAACTTGGCGCCTGATATTGCACCAAACAGTATAAAACTCATCGTAAGCATGCTTCCGAGGGAAAGCGTTGAAAACCCGCTCAACCCCTGTCCTATGTTACAACCAAGGGCCAATACCGCACCAAAGCCCATGAGCAAACCACCAATGAGATTGTACTTGAACTGTTCAAGAGGAGGGGCTACCCAGTTGAACGTACGTGTTATGAGCGCTGATATAAACGCTCCTAATAGAACCCCAAGCACCGAGGCAACCGCAAAGTTGATAGACTCCCCGGTCCAAAGTATAATATAACGAAAGGTTTGAGCATCGGCAAGTGCGAAGGTCAGGCTCTTGGGTCTCCATGTCTGAAGGAGCGTAGGATCATCAGGTCCGGTATAGGAGAATGTATCAATCAATGGTATTGTCTTAAATGCAACACCGTTGATCCACCAGGCAAAGACAATCGTCAAACCGATCGAAACCCCTGCCAGCGGCCATCTCCAGCTCCACCAGTCGGAATCCTTCGGTGCCCTCAACATGAATATCAACAGCACTACCTCAAGGACCGCCATGACGACCCAAAAGGGTACTCCGTGCAGGATGTTCGGAATATACTGGCTATCATAATCGACTGTTAGTCTGTTGAAGTAATCTACGCGGAGCTTTGCGGTTATACCCCACAGGGTTGCACCGGATGCGAAGATAAAGGCCATTACGCTTACCAATCCCCCGAGATTTCCTTCTGCCGCCCTCACGAGAATCCTGCTTGCGCAGCCGCCGGCGTAAACAATACCTACACCAAAGACGAAACCGCCGACTATATAACTCAGCCAGGTAAAGGGAGAGGAAATATATATGCTGTAGTTTATGTCAACCATCCCCGTTTTGTAGAGGATCTGGGTTCCCATTATTGCAACAAAGAGCGCCATTGCATATGCCCTTGACTGAGTCAGGTCGTAAGTGGTAACTATACTATGGCAGGCTGCGGCAATGCAGAATTTCGATCTCTGAACTACCGCCCCCATCAGTGCGCCTATAATAAGTCCTCCCCAGATAACGGTGGTTCTTATGGAGTTTTTGATTAAGGCTATTTCTTCGTCTGACAAGGAGTCTAAATCAACCCCGGCATAACCCTTGATCTTGAATATCAGATACAGTACCCATAAGAAGCCTGAAACTATCAGTGCAATAACGAGACCCTCTCTCAACTTCTCTTTTGTCATCCATACCTCCTGTTAGGAATAGTTCTTCTCCCGCATTACAAGCATTTTTTGTGCCAGGATGAATCAATTGAAGGGAAGGACAACAGGTGATCCCGAAGAGGTTCATTCAATACCGTCGTATGTGACCCCGGTGTCTCCAATGGTCCGATATTATTGACTCTGCTGAAAATGAGTTGAAGATCAGTTGTTTGTCCGTCATACTCCCGGGATGATTTTGAAAACCACTGTTGTACGGAATCGAACAGTAAGCGGTATCCAAGCTGTTCCTTCATGTACAGTGATTTACAGGTGGATGCCCTGACAAAGGAAGTCCATCCTTAACAGGGGGGATTTTATGCCGGGTTCCGGATGAAGGTAAAGACCATATCAGACTGCTCATCATAATGACTGCCGCCGGATTGAGGATTATAACAGTTTATACTTTATCATCTTGGTCCTGAGCTGCCTGCGTGTAATTCCAAGACGTTCGGAAGCCCTTGTCTGGTTCCAGTTTTCTTCTTTGAGGGCGTTAATTATTGCAAGTCGCTCCAGCTCAGGGAGGGTCAGTCCGGCCAGTTCACCAAGGTCCTTTTCTTCCCTCTCGACAAAGACCTTGTTCGTTATCTTTTTGGGCAGGTCGGCAAGCATAATGGTCTCAAACCTGCTCAGCACAATGGCACGTTCTATAATGTTTTCAAGTTCACGTATGTTCCCGGGCCAGTTGTAAAGCATCAGTGCATCCAGGGCGTTACGTTCAATACCCGAAATGAACTTGTTGTTCTCTTCTGAGTATTTCTTCAGAAAATTGTCAACCAGAAGCGGTATATCCTCCTTCCTTTCCTTCAGGGGTGGTATGACAATGGGTATGACGTTGAGACGATAGAACAGGTCTTCCCTGAAGGCTCCCCTGTCTATCTCCTCCTCAATATTCTTGTTGGTTGCAGCGATGATGCGACAGTCTGACTTTATAGGTTTGAAACCGCCTATCCTGTAGAATTCCTTCTCCTGTATAAACCTCAGGAGCTTGATCTGCATACTTTGAGACATTTCGCCTATCTCGTCGAGAAACAGGGTTCCATGATCAGCGAGTTCGATCTTTCCACCCCGTCTCGAAACGGCACCTGTATAGGCGCCCTCTTCATGGCCGAATAACTCGTTTTCTATCAGGTCCTGAGGAATAGCAGCACAGTTTATGGCTACAAAGTTTGATTCCCTTCTCGGGGATGCCAGATGTACGGCCCTTGCCACAAGTTCCTTGCCTGTTCCGGACTCTCCGGTGATCAGGACATTGGCACGACTGTTACAGATCATATTTATGGTGGCAAGTAACTCGATGATAACCTTAGAGTCGCCAACTATACCATACCGTTCCTTGAAGTACTGTTCCGTATCGGTCAGTGAACCCTTATGTAGCAATGTATGTTTGATTATTACAAGCATGTCATCAAGCTCGAGGGGTTTTGTAAGATAATTATAAGCCCCTTCCTTTATAGCCTCTACAGCGTTTTCTATGCTTCCGTAAGCCGTTATCATGATAACCGGGATATCGGGTGTTTCTCTTTTAATGACTTTCAGGAGTTCAATTCCTGATTTTCCCGGTAATTTCATATCGGTAAGCACGAGTTCATAGCGTATTTCATTAACTAAAGTGATCGCCTCTTCGAAATTCCTTGCGATATCCACTTCGTAACCTTCCTGTTTAAGAAATTTCTGTATGACGACCCTTATATTTCTCTCATCATCTACAACCAATATATTTCTCATTGTTCTCCTCGTGTTAGTCAGAGTCTGTGTATAGATTGTGATGCACCTTGTCCCGAACGCATTCGGGAGCTGGGAATCCTTCTTAAAGAACGATTCCCCAAACGCCTTCGGGGAATGACGGAAAAAGGACCGCTCTGCGCCTTTATACACGTATGCCGGTTATCGCCTCAATCAAGCGATCTCGGGTAATATTAAAACCCTGTGTAGATGGTCAAGAATTACGGCCGTTCTCCCATGTAGTTGCCGAAAAGGGGCCAAGGATTCAAGGTCATAACGATCTTAACAGGGTATCGGACGATTCATGTTCTGCAAGCGGGAATCTCAACATGAAGTGTGCCCCCCTGTCCTCATTTATCAGTTGTATTTCACCATGGTGTGCAATGGTTATCTTGTAAACCATGGCAAGGCCAATGCCGCTTCCATCCATCTTTGTTGTAAAAAAAGGTTGAAAGATCCGGGATGATACCTCTTCCGGTATCCCGGGTCCCGTATCTCTTATATGTATATCAAGCCATTTGTCGTGTGCCTGGTACAGGAGCATAATTAATCCTCCCTCCTCCATTGCCTGAATAGAGTTGATAAAGATATTCATAAAAACCTGTTTCATCAGGGTCGGATCGATCATTATGCCGGGGATATCGCTGTCACCTTCTTTCATTACCCTCACTCCTGATTCTTCGAGGTCGGGTTCAAGCAGCTCAAGTACCTTCTTTACAACACTGTCAACATTACACAACAGTAATTTCGGCAGCGGGACCTTGGAGAACCTGAGAAAATCGTCCGCCATAATGGTCATATCAATAACTTCATCCTTCATAATCTCAATATATTCCTTTACCTCGGACATCTCAGAGGTATGCTCAATACCTGTAATTGCGCCCCTTATTGCATAGAGACTGTTTCTAAGCTCATGAGCAATCTGGGCTGATATCTCGCCGATTGCAGCCATACAGGTGAGTTTTTCTTTTTCGTCGGAGACCCTTTCAATCTCGCTTAGATAGGATTTAAGGCTCTCTACCAGGTCCTGAAAGGCCTTTCTCAACTGAAAGGTTTCATCCCTGTCCTGGGGATTGAATATATGAAACCTGCCGTGCAGGGTATCCTCGCCAAAACGTCTTATGTCACGGAGCAGGTTGGCTATCGGACGTGTAATCGCCATTGAAACGATATAGGCCCCGCCTATTGCCGCACTAAAAATGATCAGGGAAAGGTATATCAACTTCAGGACCGTCCTTTTGAAGTTCTTCCTGATGGATGCGTTTTCCGACAATAAATCAAATGTCATCTCAAGTGCACCAAGAATATCACCGTCGATCTGAACGGGCATAAAGAGCGTGGCATTATTTAGTGCAGTTATTTTTTCCTTATGGAGTCTGTCCAGCATGGAGCGGTTAATTCCGCCGATGTTGTCTAATCTGTCAGAAGCAATAATGATACCCCGGGTATCTATTATATTCACGCTCTTTATCTGCGCGGCTCTCTTGAGTTGCCTTATCTGTTCCATTAATCCACCAAAATCGTCTGAGATGAGGGCGTCGGAGGCGCTGATCTCAAGCTTTTCGGCCACTTTTTTATCGAACTGTTTCTGTTGAAATCTCAGGTCCCTCTGTGCTGAGGAAATCACAATGATGCTTACGGAAAAATATATAATGACGATGAGCAGGAAAACATAGATAAGACTCTTTGTTTTAATGCTTGTACGCCTGTTTATCTCTGCAAGTATATTCATTCCGGTGAGGGCTCATATTCCTTAATAAATCTTGAGGTATCTTTAACCAGTCCGTCATTGAGTCCCCTTTTTGAGAACAGGCCCCAGCCCTTTACCGGTGGGGTTCTTGAGATAATCCTTATTCTCTTCAGATCTATATCTTCCCTCAAGGTGTTCAGCACCTCGTCGTTTACAAACCCTGCATCTATTTCACCTCTGTAGAGATTCATAATCACCTTCTCGTAAGTGCTGAATTTGACATAGTCTACTGAACCGGGAGAAACCCCTGCTTTTTTCAGGTTTTGCAGTTGTAGCGGGTATCCGTCATCTGCATAAAATGATGTAATGCCTATTTTTTTCCCGGCGAGTTTTTTTATGGATTTGATATTTGAATCTGATCTTGTAATGATTATACCCCGCCTCCGTCCTGTTATTCCTGTTAGCCCCGTTGTGTTTGCCACTAAATTTAATGATCTGTTCCGGGAGGCAATATCGCCGTTTCCATAGAAGAAATCAGCCTTTCCCTTTTTTACCAATCTGGTAAATGTATCGGCGTTTTCAGGTATAACCAACTGAAAATTTCTTTTTGTTCTCTTTGAAAGGTATTCAATAAGGGGGGTTAGTGTTACAAAGAGATCAGGCCCAAAATATACCGGTTCCACTACAACCCTGATAACGTTTTCACCGGTTGCAATTTCCTCGCCGGCATTTTCACCGGCTATATCCATTAAGACTCTCACTATACCATAATCACTGTTTCTTGCTATGTCAAAACCATCAGTACCCTTCTCAATTCCACCGACAACGGCAGCGGGGTCTTCCAGATTGTTGATCGACAACATTATATCTCTTAATTTTTTCATAAGCCCGTCACCGAGAGAACTGCTTGCAACAAATAGATACTGTGGTATGGGATTTGAGTATCTGATTACCCTTAATCCCTTTTTTAAGTAAGGCCTGGCAGCCATCTCAGGAACGGCGGTTGCGTCAAACATCCTTGCCATAACAGCCGTAAGCGCACTCTCGTCCGAACCAAGTTTCACTACATCAAAGAGGTCGTCATCCGACATGCCGATCCGTTTAAAGATAATCCGGGGGAGAAGCCCTGATCCAGGACATGCATACCTGCCATATACAAATGTTTTATTAATTAAGTCCGACGTCTTTTTAATAGCTGAATCCCTTCTGACAAGGAGGACGCTTCTGTAATAAGAGGTGCCGTTAACGCGGATCTTCACAAGTGGCTCTATCCCGGCGCTCCTGAAGGCCTCACAATACAGTGTCGGACATAGATATGCTACATCGGCATCACCGTTTTTAAGTTTTTTAATAACGTCGCTGCTCTTGCGGGCGACCTTGATTGTGATCTTCATATTGAGTCTCTCTTCAATGTACCTCTTCAACGGCAGGAAGTCCCTAAACATCGTTGACGGTGATCTCATCGGGATAAGAAGCATTGTGAGTTGATTCCGGGTAGATGGTGAGGTGTTTGCAATCGACGGAAAAAAAAGGACGGGTATTATTACAAGGATAACAAGACCGGTGTATAAGAGTTTTGTTCTCATAAACTATAATACTATTTTAAAAAAAATGGTGCTCTGAATGTAAGATCTACATCCAGAGCACCGGAGTTGGGGAGGGACTAAAATAGTAATTCTGGCCTGTCAAGTTTAACCTTTATTGTCTTTTTCTTCTTGATATAATCGAGAACTATGTCATAAACAGGGGGTCCCTTCTGAACGCTCACCGATGCCCAGCCGGTAAAGGTGTATTCCCTGTTGAAGTCTATCGCTTCTCCTCTGACTTTCAGATCCTGAATCCTGCCGCCCATTTTTCCATTGACCTTGATTTTGAAATCAAGCCCCTTTGTCCTGACGATATCTCCCCCCTGCTGTTTGTATGGGTCCAGGTTAAAGAGATTGTCGGTTATATCCTCGAGGATATCCTTGACCACCTTGCCCCTTATGCTGTTCTTGTACGTATTCGGATACGTGAGTGCGGTCTGGGAGTACACATCGTCGGCGGTAACAGGTCCGGGCAGAACCGTGCGACCCCACCTGAAGCCGGGTGAAAAAGCAAAATCAGTATCATAGTGATCAACCAGGGCATCACATATCAGTTCATCAAAGGTTCCATCGAGGTTACCGCGACGGTAAAGGACGTCATCCGTGCTACCTACAACCTCGTTGAGTTTATCCTTGTAAGGATTTCTTATCTCACCTATAAGCTCTTCCATTTCACGGTCGGGTTTAATCATGTTTGACATTACGGGTATCAGTTTGTAGGAGTAATCGACTATCCTCTTTCCTTTTACCTTGAGGTCAAGCCTTGAGAGGAACTTGCCGTAACACCCGGAACCTATGACGAGGGTATTGCCGACCTTAACGGGCCTCGGTAACCCGTCGTGGGTATGCCCGCCCATTATTACGTCTATCCCCTTTACCCTGCTGACCATCTTCTTGTCCACATCAAACCCGTTGTGGGAGGCAACAACAACAATATCCACCTTTTTTGACCTGACTTCGTCAACTACATTCTGCATATTCTCTTCCTGGATCCCGAAAGACCAGTCAGGGATAAGGCGCCTCGGGTTTGCTATCGGGGTATAGGGAAATGCCTGGCCGATTATGGCAATAGAGACACCATTGACGGTCTTTATTACATAGGGTTTGAAGATCGGGTCGCCCCAGGTAGCCTCGTGGACATTCTGGGCAATGAAGGGAAAGTTCATCATCCCTATCAGTTCGAGCAGGCGCTTCTCCCCATATGTGAATTCCCAGTGGCCGGTTATTGCCTCACAGCCGAGTTTGTTCATAACCCTGACCATATCTTCCCCCCGGGTCCACATGCTGGTAGCCGATCCCTGCAATGTATCGCCGGTATCTATGTACAGGACCTTTCCGGGCCTTTCACTCCTGATATTTTTAATCAGTGATGCGATATAAGCAAAACCGCCCATTTTTCCAAATTCCTTTGCAAGCGGCAGATACTCATCGCATGTAAAGGAATATGCATCAAGAGAGCCCCTTTTGAATCCGTAGTAATTAAGCAGGGCAGTGCCTGTAAGATGCGGGGGCTTTCCCTTGTTCCTGCCGACCCCGATATTGGTATCGGGTTCACGGTAGTATATCGGAACAAGCTGGGCATGGCTGTCCGTAGTGTGAAGGATGGTCAGGTTTCCCTTTGGTTCAAATCGTGAAAGGTTTGCAGGCTTAAGATTTTTTGCAAGGGCCGCAGGCGTCAATGCAAAAGACCCAGCAGCAAGACCAATAGCCTGCATAAATTCGCGCCTCGTTACGCTCATAAACTCCTCCTCAAATTCATATTGAAATATATAATTACCTGATAATGCTGCATAAATCCCCCTTCATCCCCCCTCTACAAAGAGGGATGAAGGGGGAATTTTATAAGTACCTGTAATTATTCGCTTTTTATGCAACCCGTAAGGATGTTACATCCTGAATCCCGGCACCTCTATCGAAAGCCCGTTGGCAATATCAGTCATGTAAAGTTCCATGTCCCTGTATAGCTCACTCTGATAGGCGAGATGTTTCGCCCTCATCTTCTTCATGCAGCCCCTGAACCTTCTCTGCAGGGAACCTGTTTTGCCCCACTTAAGTCTGTAAGAAGGCCAGTGATCGGCATGATGCCTGTTGTTGGATATGAGATTAGCCCTTGCTTTATACCCGGCGTATTTTACATGACAGATGGCGCAACTGAAGTTGAGCTGTCCCATCCTCTTGTAGTAAAAGGCCTTGCCCTTTTCATAAAAGGGTCGGGCCGGGCCGTCAATGCTTACATTAATCGGCATCCCGTTCGACAGTGATTTAACATAAAGCACAAGGGCAAGCTGGTCGTACGACTCATACTTCATGGGCTTGGCACCCATATTCTTTTCCCTGCACATATTGAGCTGCAGGGCTACCGTTTTTATTCCCTTGATTGATGCGTCGTATTTCGGAAATCTCGTAGCTGCTCCGACAAGGTCCTTCCCGTTGTCCTTGTGGCAACTTGCACATGACTTTCCCTTGGTACCCGCAACCTTGTTAAAGAGGGCCTTGCCGTCATCTACCATGAAATCAGCCGGGTTTCCCTCTTCCGCCATCTGCTCCGTAAAGTTCCCGTAAAACTCCTTGTATCTCCTTTCGTACTCCTCAGGTGATACGCTCGTTTTAAATTCCTTTATGCTCTTCGAATCACCGGTATCATCATCAGCTTGGGAACGGGACAGCCCGAAGGAGACTATCACAACGGTTACCGACAGCAGCAACACCAATAACTTTTTTCCTTCTATCTTCATACCTCTTACCTCCTGTCAAGCATTCTTTTTTAAATTATTCCGGCGTTATCTGAACTGTCTTCTCGTATACGCCTCCCTTAATGTCCTTCCATACTATCTTCAGAGGAGCAGCCTTGTCCGCCTTTACATAAAATGACATAAAGGGGTTGGCGCTGACTGCTATCGTCCAGTCACAGTGTGTTATCAGCTTATCACCATAATATACATTGACATCATTGATATAGTAGGCCGGTATCTTTTTGCCCGTCTTCTTGTTCTTCCTGAAGCCGGTTTCCATCGGGTGAGTTATCAGAGCCTTCACAGATATTACCGCACCCTTTTTAATCTTTCTTGGTATCCTTATTTTTATCCTTCCAATCCCTTTGGGCATTATCATTACCTCCTTGATTGATTTTTCAAAGTTTCAGAATACATTAACCACCACATCCGCCGATAGTGACCTTTACCGATTTTACCGCTCCGTAAAGCTTGCCCTTGCTGGTTTCAAGAACAACCCTGACATTGGAAGTCTTTCTCATCTTGATTCTCATGGCAAGATCTGCCTTGCCGTTGGCAGGACTAAGATCTATAGCGGCGGTATATGGATTTAAATTGCCTTCCACGAAGATGTAAACCTTCTTCACGTAGTTGTTGTTATCCATGGGGAGATCCGACTGGATCTTTATCGGCACAACGGCACCGTTTTCTGCAATTATCGGCAACTTAAGGTTCACATGTGAGTTTTCGATCTTGCGGTCGCCAAAATACTTCCTGAGTACATTCTTTATATTTTCCGCCCCGGCTGCATCATTTGCGGATTTAGTACCTTTGGCATAGGCTTTTCCCAGAAGTCCGGGCAGTGCCCCGCTCATCAATGCCGTCGCACATACCAGGCCAAGACCGGTCGATCTCATAAATTGCCTTCGTGAAATTTTCAGGTTTGTTTCCTTTTTGCTCATCTTCTCCTCCTGAGTTTATTTTTTATACTTTTTTAATGTATAAAGATACGCCACTACATCATCGACTTGCTGCTTGGTCAGAATCTTCTTAGGACCAAAGGGGGGCATAATGGTATCGGGATTGAATTTTCTGGCATCCCATACCCACTGTCTGACGGTGTCCCTGTCTTTGGGGGTGAACCCCTTCATTGCGTCGACAAGATTGGGGCCTATGTCTCCCGGGAATTCAAGTCCCGGAACATAATGACATGCTATGCAGTTGCCGATCTTGCGGGTCTTGACAACCTTTTCACCATTAACTGCATTACCACCCGCCAGGACAATCGACGGAATGGTTAACAAAATAAAAACTGAAAAAACTACAAACGCCTTAACGGAAAACAAACTGCACCTCTTACCTTCACTCTGCATTACCGTACCTCCTTTCTTTTTGAGTATTTATATATGCAAAAGCATATGTAGTATGTAAGTGGGTAATTTGATCAACCAGAGCGCCTCCCCATATACTCCGGCTTAGCAGGCTGTCTTATATGCACTTATGTACTCGCAGAGCACATTCCTGAAATCCTCTTTTTTCAATGCCCCGGGGATCCTGATGATCTCTTTTTTTGAGGAATCAAGGAATATTAAAGTTGGGACCCCCCGCACATTGTATTTCTTTGCCAGTTCCTTCCCGGTCAGGCCGGCGGCGGTTATCTTGTTGCCTTTAATGTCTATTCTGTCAATCTCGGTATTGTTATCCAGTATGCTTTTTATTGTTGTGTCCTGAAGTACTTTGTCCATCATTGCACACCATTTACAACCCTTTTCATAAAAATAGAGCATCTTGATGTCTGCGGCGTATAGAGTCGACCACAGGCCCGACAGGAGTATCAGCATCAGGACCATGACCGAAATGGACAGTTTTCTCATGCCATCAATTAAGCAATATCTATACCAACCAAAATACCATTAAAACTCCGCTATTCTGTACATTTTGGTACAATTGTCTTTTATATTGCGTTCAAAACCGTTCACCACCAATCAAACAAGGGCAGCAGAGCCCCCACAAGACCATCCCGGAGATGGATTTGAGTTCTGCGGAGACATTGCCGGGCACAATATGGGATCGGCAGGGAATATGACGGTTTTTGGGGGTTATACCCGGATCTGTCGCTAAGTCTGTCATATCCTCCTTCTGGCAGTCTCCGGAAGAGCCCTTTTATACAACTATATAGTGTCTGTCCATAAAGTCATCTATTCCGTCATTCCGCACTTGATGCGAAATCCCAGCAATTCACGGTGAAGGCAAAGAACAAGTATACATAAGGGATTCGGCAAGAAAGAGGAAATAAATTTCGCAAAGGTATTCACTCCCCAAAGCTCTCAACAGTCTTGGAGTTTTTTCCTATATCAGGAGAGCAGCACGTTAACCCGTTGAATTTAAAGGAAAAACAATCCTGAGCGTTTGACCCCTAAATGTAGTAATATGTATTCCAATTTATTTGCCTTAACCGTGAATTGCTGGATATGCCCAGCAATTCACAGTAAATGCAAAGAGCAAGTAAACATAAGGGATTCGGCAGGGAAGAGAAAATGGAATTCGCAAAGGTATTCGCTTCCGAAAGCTCAGAAGAGACAAAGAGTTTTTATCATAGCCACGAGAGCAGCAGGCTAACCTACTGAATTTAAATAGAAAAACAATTCTAAACTTTTGACCCCTAAATGTAGTAGTATGTATTTCAATGCATACGAAGAAACATCTGTCATTTGGATCATTACGCAAGAAGCTAACCGGCTGTCTGCAAGGCATATCGGAGCATAGGCAGATGAAGAAGATAAAGCACTCCATTCATGATGTATTCATGTCGGGATATGCAATGATGTATTTTCAGGACCCATCCATACTTCAATTTCAAAAGAGGTTGGAGGAGGGTATACACAATAACAATTTAAAGACACTTTTTCAAGTAGAAAGCATACCCAAAGACTCACAGATGAAAGAAGTAATAGATGCAGTAGACAGTACAGAGCTTGGACCTGTATTTAAGGATTTTTTCATGGCGCTACAGAGGGGGAAACACCTTGAACAATATCGATTTCTGGGGGACCACTATCTAATCTCAATGGATGGGACAGGATATTTCAGTTCAGACAAGATAAGCTGTCCCGGATGTCTGCGTAAGGAAAGCAAGAAGGGAAAAGTAAGCTATGAACATCAGATAGTGCAGGCAGCGCTTATGCATCCCGACATGAGACAGGTAATCCCGCTTGCTCCTGAGGCGGTAAAGAATACAGACGGAAATAAAAAACAGGACTGTGAGATAAATGCAGGTAAGAGGTTGATTAAAAAGATAAGGGAAACCCATCAGAGGTTAAAGATAATCATAGTTGCAGACAGTCTTCACAGCAAGCAGCCATTTATAGAGGAAGTAAAGGCAAACAGGATGAGATACATACTGGTGGCAAAGGCGGAAGACCACAAGATACTTATGGAATGGGTTAATGAGCAGAGGCAGTTAAAAGAGGTTTCAAGTATGAAACTAAAAGATAAAAAAGGCCGTTTGCATGTATATGAGTGGATAAATGAAGTTCCATTAAACGGTAACAAAGATACCCTCTGGATAAACTATTTTGAATACCGGATAATAGACAAGGGGAAAACAACATATCGTAACAGTTGGGTAACGGATATAAATATTAATAAAGGAAATGTTAGAGAACTTGTCAGGGGTGGCAGGAGCCGGTGGAAGATAGAGAATGAGACATTCAACACCCTGAAGAACCAGGGTTATTATATAGAACACAATTACGGCCATGGGGAAAAGCACCTCTCCATGAACTTTTTCCTTTTAAATCTTTTAGCATTCTTCATGCATCAGATATTTGAACTAACGGACATACTGTATCAGCAATGCAGGCTTAAATTTGGCAGCAAGAGGAATTTATGGGATCATCTGAGAGCCTCTATTCATATTCTAATATTCCCCGACTGGGAAATATTGTTAAGACGGCTGCTTAAACCTTCTGAGTTTTTGTGAATGGATGATTCCTATTTGTCTCTCATTTCAGATTCTTCTTTCTAACCCTTCTCCAGAAAGGATTAACGGATAGGTCTGTCCAATTAGCGACTTTCCCTTGCCATTTTTGACTCTTTGATTAAACACACCGTCGTCATAAACAGGATTTATTTGCAATAATTGCCTCAGTATGCTAATTATCCGAAAATATTTGGGCCTCCTGTCGTTATAGGTCCTTTTTTTGCCTTCACCGTGAATTGCTGCGGTTAGGATGTTCAAGTTGCTTTAACCTTGGGGATAATGTTAATATTTTTGATTATTTCAATAAATTCATGAGGTGCCAATGCTTCAAAAAGATGTTCCGGTCGGGTTGACCTTTGATGATGTTCTGCTTCTTCCGGCAAAATCCGATGTAACCCCTAAGGATGTTGATGTAACCACAAATCTTACACCAAACATCCAGCTGAAAATACCGATTGTAAGTGCTGCAATGGATACCGTTACAACGGCATCACTTGCAATTGCAATTGCAAGAGAGGGGGGAATCGGGTTCATACACCGCGCAATGTCCCCCGAAAAGCAGGCCTTTGAAGTCGATAAGGTCAAGAAGTCTGAAAGCGGAATGATAATCGACCCCATAACCGTATTACCCGATGCCCCTATCCTCGATGCACTTTCCCTTATGGAAAGATACAAGATCTCGGGAGTTCCCGTTACCGTTAAGGGGAAGCTTGTAGGGATCCTGACAAACAGGGATCTGAGGTTTGAGACAAGGATGGAGCGAAAGGTCAAGGATGTGATGACCAAAAAAGGTCTTATCACTGCCGAGGAGAATATAACCCTCGATGAAGCAAAGGGAATTCTCCATAAGTACAAGATCGAAAAGCTGCCCATCGTCGATAAAAACAGAAACCTGAAAGGCCTCATAACTATCAAGGATATAGAAAAAAGGAGAAAGTACCCTGACGCCTGTAAGGATTCAGTTGGCCGTCTCCGTGTCGGGGCTGCTGTAGGCGTGGGGAATGATGCCGTTGAACGGGCGGAACTGCTCGTCAAGGCCGGAGTTGACGTATTGGTGATAGATACGGCACATGGGCATAGCAATGCAGTTCTGAAGACATTAAAGGACCTCAAGAAGAAATACGATATCGATATAATAGCAGGGAACGTTGCAACCAAAGAGGGTGCCAGGGACCTGATTGAAGCAGGAGCCAATGCCATAAAGGTTGGTATCGGTCCCGGCTCTATCTGCACCACACGTGTTGTGGCCGGCGCCGGTGTTCCACAGCTGACTGCAATCAAGGAGTGTTATTCAGTTGCAGGGAAACTCTCGATACCTCTGATTGCGGATGGTGGAATAAAACACTCCGGTGATATTACAAAGGCCATTGCATCGGGCGCACACTCCGTTATGATTGGAAGCCTCTTTGCCGGTACCGATGAATCCCCTGGTGAGATTATCCTCTTTCAGGGACGGAGCTACAAGGTCTATCGTGGAATGGGCTCCATCGGGGCAATGACGCAGGGCACACGGGACAGATATGGCCAGGAGGAGGTTGAGACATCCAAGCTCGTTCCTGAAGGCGTTGAGGGCCGTGTTCCTTACAAGGGACCTGTCTCCAATAGCGTACACCAGTTGATAGGTGGTCTCAAGTCGGGCATGGGATACTGTGGATGCAAAAACATGGCGGAAATGAAAAAGAAAACCAGGTTTATACAGATAACGAATGCCGGCCTCAAGGAAAGCCATGTACACGATGTGATTATTACCAAGGAATCACCCAATTACAGTACTGACCGGTAGGTGTTGGGGTGGCAATTTCATGGTCTGGACAAAAGGCCCCCTTACATTTTCTACATTGGCAAGCTCCGCCTTTTGGCCGGAGAGCTTGACTTCTGACATAAGCATTAATCGCTATGGTAAGAGAAAAGATTCTTGTACTTGATTTCGGCTCCCAGTATACCCAGCTTATTGCCCGCAGGGTAAGAGAAACAAAAGTCTACTCAGAAATCCTGCCCTATAATGTCTCTATAGACAGGATCCGGGAGTTCGACCCAAAGGGGATTATTCTCTCCGGCGGCCCTTCAAGCGTATTCGAAAAAGGAGCCCCGATACCCAGCAGGGAGATTTTCAACCTCGGCGTTCCGGTGCTCGGGATCTGCTACGGCATGCAGCTGATGGCCTACCTCCTCAACGGTGAGGTGATGAAGTCTCACAGACGTGAGTACGGCCGGGCCGAGATCATAATAGACGATGACAGGGACCTCCTTTGGGGAATCTCCGGGCATTCGGTTGTCTGGATGAGCCACGCAGACAGGATAGAGAAATGCCCTGATGGATTTACCCCCATTGCACATAGTGAAAACTCCCCGATTGCCGCCATGGCGAACCATGACAGAAAACTCTATGCCCTTCAGTTCCATCCCGAAGTTGTCCATACCCACGAGGGAAAGAGGATAATCCATAATTTTGTAGTCCGTATCTGTCAATGCAGCCAGACCTGGCAGATGACCTCCTTTATAGAATGGACTATGGCAGATATAAGAAGCCGTGTTGGAGACGGCAGGGTGATCTGCGCATTAAGTGGCGGGGTGGATTCTGCTGTCACTGCACTCCTTGTACACAAGGCCATCGGCGACAGACTTACCTGCATCTTCGTAGACAACGGCCTGTTAAGAAAAGGAGAGAGAAAAAAGGTGGAAGACACCTTCCAGAGGCATTTCCATCTCAAGTTACTTTCAATAAATGCAAAGGACCGGTTTCTGGAGGTACTGAAGGGGGTAACGGATCCGGAAAAGAAAAGAAAGGTCATAGGGAATGAATTCATCAAGGTTTTTGAAGAAGAGGCGGGAAAATTGAAGGATGTCAAGTTCCTGGCTCAGGGAACCCTGTATCCCGATGTAATAGAAAGCATTTCCTTTAAAGGCCCTTCCGCAACTATTAAATCCCACCATAACGTTGGTGGTCTTCCTGATGTTATGAAGCTTACCCTGATTGAACCTTTAAGGGAACTCTTCAAGGATGAAGTACGGGAACTCGGCGAGGAACTTGGATTGCCCGAGGAGATCAGTTGGAGACATCCCTTCCCCGGACCCGGCCTGGCAATCAGGTGCCTCGGTGAAGTTACCGACATGAAACTGGCCCTTTTGCGTGAGGCAGATGCCATAGTCCTGGAGGAAATCAAAAAGGCAGGTCTCTACAGGGATATCTGGCAGGCCTTTGCAGTGTTACTTCCCGTAAGAAGCGTAGGGGTAATGGGAGACGAAAGGACCTATGAGTTTGCCCTATCTGTAAGGGCGGTTACAAGCCTTGACGGGATGACAGCCGATTGGGCGAAGATCCCCAATGATGTGCTCGGTACAATCTCCAACCGGATTATTAATGAGGTTCGCGGCATTAACCGTGTGGTCTATGATATCAGTTCAAAACCACCTGGTACCATAGAATGGGAATAAGTGATGACCCTGAAGGAGTATTTGGCAAAAAAGAGGAATCAGGTCAACGACTACCTCAAGGATTATTTCTCGGTACCCTTCCAGCCTGAAAGACTGTATCAATCAGTAACATACTCTCTGTTTGCAGGCGGTAAAAGGATACGCCCCATACTCACGATCGCCTCTTTTGAGGCATGCGGGGGCAAATCTGAAGACATCCTCCCCCAGGCAGCTGCTATCGAGCTGGTTCATACCTATTCCCTGATACACGACGACCTTCCTGCAATGGATAACGACGATTTCCGCAGGGGAAAGCCGACAAATCATAAGGTCTTTGGTGATGCAATCGCAATCCTTGCAGGTGACGCACTGTTAACGGAGGCCTTTACCATGTTCACTGAAGGAGACCGGTTTAAGAGTCCCTCCTTGTTGTCGGCTCTCCGTGTTCTGGCAAATGCCGCCGGTACTCGTGGAATGGTAGGTGGCCAGGCTGAAGACATACTTTCCGAAGGCCGGACGCCTGATCCAAGGACCGTCCATTTTATCCATACGCACAAGACAGGGGCAATGATTGCCGCATCGGTGCAGATATCTCCCATCCTTGCGGGGTCGCCGCCTTCCGTATATGAGGCCATTTCAACATATGGCGAAAATGTTGGGTTGGCCTTCCAGATCGTGGACGATATACTCGATGTGACAGGTGATGAAAAAGATCTTGGTAAGAGGACGGGCACCGACAGTGAAAGGGGCAAGATGACCTACCCTGCCCTCCACGGTATAGAGAGATCAAAGGCTGCTGCATCCGAACTGATCGAGGCGGCGTTGACTGCCGTGAAAACGATTGGTGACAGGGCCTTTTATTTAACGGAAATAGCAAAGTATATCCTAAAAAGAACACAATAACTCTATAATTCAGCTGCGGTAGCCACTAAAAGCGTTTACAGCCGGCCTTCCGGCATTGTAGACTACGCTGCTTCTTTTCTCACCTCCTCTTTCATTCTGACTCCTGTCTCCTGTCTCCTGTCTCCTTCACCGGTATCTAAGATACCCTGTGAACTATTACATCCATTTTAGGTTATAATATACATTATTGGTTTTTCCGTAAAAAAAAGCCGGTGTAGTTGAAGGATGTCTCTTGAGCGGACAATTCAACCTAAATACCAAACAGGGAACTATTTTAAAAGGGATCAATATGCTTAACGATATTAGTGGCCCGGAGGATATAAAACAACTAACCCCTGATGAACTGACCTCTCTTGCCGATGAGATACGCCAGAGGATTATAAACACCGTCTCCTGTACAGGAGGACACCTTGCCTCCAACCTCGGGGTAATTGAGCTTACCCTTGCCCTCCACTATGTATTTGACTCCCCTGTGGACAAGATAATATGGGATGTGGGTCATCAGTCTTATACTCATAAGCTGATCACCGGGCGTGAGTCGAACTTCGATACCCTGAGGCAGTATAAAGGGATTTCCGGCTTTCCAAAGATGTCGGAGAGCCCCCATGACAGCTTCGGTACGGGACACAGTTCCACCTCGATATCAGCGGCCCTCGGCATCGCAACCGCCAGACAATTAAGCGGGGATGATTATAATGTGATCGCTGTAATTGGTGACGGGGCCATGACCGCAGGTCTTGCCTTTGAGGGGCTGAACAACGCCGGGCATTTAAGGGTACCCATGATTGTGGTTCTCAATGACAATGAGATGTCCATCTCAAAAAATGTTGGGGCACTTTCCAGTTATCTCAACAAGATTCTTACCGGGGAGATTTACAGGAGGTTCAAAAAAGACACAAAGGCCTTACTCGCAACCATCCCGAGATTTGGTGACAGGATGTCCCGTTTTGCACAGAAGGTTGAAGAGACCCTTAAGGGTTTCTTTCTGCCGGGTCAGTTTTTTGAAGAACTTGGCTTTAACTATATTGGTCCAATCGACGGATACAACATCGAACTCCTTTTAGAGACTTTTAAAAAAGTAAAAGACCCCTCTGAACCGGTCCTCGTCCATGTTATTACAAAAAAGGGGAAGGGTTACGAGTTCTCGGAAAAGGATCCTTCGTGCTTCCACGGGATCGGTCCTTTTGAACTCGAAACAGGATCTCCGAAGGGGAAAAAGGACACCCTGGCATACAGCAAGGTCTTTGGTGACACCCTGACGGAACTGGCAGGGGCAAATGAAAGGGTTGTAGCCGTAGTGGCGGCCATGACCGAGGGGACCGGGCTGGAATCATTTTCCCGGGCCTTCCCCGGGAGATTCTTTGATGTGGGCATTGCAGAGCCTCATGCCGTAACTTTCTCAGCAGGCCTTGCCGCTGAAGGCTACCAGCCTGTTGTGGCAATATATTCCACCTTTCTTCAAAGGGCCTATGACGAAATCATACACGATGTATGCCTGCAGAACCTGCCTGTTGTCTTTGCCGTAGACAGGGCAGGTATTGTTGGTGACGACGGCCCCACCCATCACGGGATCTTCGATATCAGCTATCTCAGACATATTCCCAACCTCGTTTTTATGGCGCCGAAGAACGGAGAAGAGCTGAAATCAATGCTTGAGTTTGCCCTGGCCCTCAAAAAACCCGTGGCAATAAGATTTCCACGGGGCAGGTGTATCGAACGTTTTGACAACACCGCGCAACCCATTCATTTAGGTGAAAGCGAGATACTACTGGAAGGGGAAGACTTAGCCATTCTTGCAGTTGGCAACATGGTTTATCCCGCCTACAGGGCGGCCCTCAGGCTAAGGGACTCCGGCACATGTCCCACGGTAGTAAACGCAAGGTTCGTCAAACCGATCGACAGCGAGATGCTTTACAGGATTGCCACCAAACACCGGCATATACTCACCGTTGAAGAGAATGCCGTTTCAGGGGGTTTTGGCTCATCGGTTCTTGAGCATTTTGTTAATATGGGTCTTAAGGATACCGATGTAAGGATACTTGGTGTCCCCGACATCTTTGTGGAACATGGTTCACAGCCCACCCTGCGGAAACTGCTGAATCTCGATGAAGAGGGAATTTACATTACCGCCTCATCCATGTTTGAAGGGAAAGTGAAGAAGTAACTCACCTTCGGGAAGCTGCCCCTTTTTTGTTTTCAAGCTGATGAGCTGTGAATTCTCCTGATTTCAGGACTTAAACCGGAGTCACAGGGTGAAGGAAAGACTTGATAAAATTCTTGTTCTGAGGGGGCTGGTCCAGTCACGGGAACGGGCAAAGGCCTTGATCATGGGGAAAAAGGTCTTTGTTGACGGTCATCCCGTAACAAAGGCCGGGACACCTGTTGACACTGAAAGCAGGATAGATCTCAGGGGAAACGATCTTCCCTATGTAAGCAGGGGGGGGCTTAAGCTGAAAGGGGCGCTGGATTATTTCTCGGTTAATATTGAAGGTGCGGTCACATTGGATGTCGGGGCTTCAACAGGGGGATTCACGGACTGTATGCTACAGGGGGGAGCAAAAAAGGTCTATGCTGTCGACGTAGGGTACGGCCAACTCTCCTGGAAGCTCAGAAACGACCCCCGTGTCATAGTCCTCGAAAGGACCAACATAAGACATCTCACAAAAGAGGCTATACCCGAAGAGATGGATTTTGTTACGATAGACGTCTCATTTATATCTCTACTGAAAGTAATTCCGGCGGCACTTCAATTTCTGAAGAGGGGTGGAAAGATCCTTGCCTTGGTTAAGCCACAGTTCGAAGTCGGTAAGAGTGAGATAGAAAAGGGGGGTGTAATCAGGGACAGTGAAAAGAGAGAAAATGCGGTTAACAGAATAGTCGATCAGATAAAGTCCATGGGACTGTATGTTGAGGGCCCTTTTGAGTCAACCCTCAGGGGGCAGAAAGGCAACATTGAATATTTTGTTTTGATAAATGGATGAAGACAGACTTATAGGTATTGATTTCTCCATCGCCTCTGAAGATGTAATCAGGATGCTCCTTGATTATCCTTCCGACAACGATGTATCCGCTGAAATCCTTCAGGCAAACAGGCAAAAGCCTGCAGTCCTCAGAATTATCTATGAGCATCCCGGAACACCGGATTCTGTTCATAAAGAGGCAGCGACCCTGCTGAGCCTGCCCGTGGTAACCTCCAGGGCATTGGGAAAAACCCCTGCCCCCGAAGAGGCTGAGCATGCAAAAATGCAGAGTCCGGAAAGGATCCTTCAACGTATCCAGAGATTGACTATCGGAGAAAAGATACATCTGGCACTCAAGGGTGGCAAGGAACTCCGAAACATTCTTATACGTGATCCGAACAGGGAAGTGGTCCTGAAGGTCCTGGAAAATCCCAAACTCACAGAGGGAGAAGTGGAGATTATAGCCAGAAACCCCTCTGTCCCTGAAGATGCACTGAGATACATATCAAAAAAGCGCGACTGGATCAGGAAATACCCCATACTGTACTCCCTTGTTTCCAATCCAAAGACACCGCCGGGCATCTCCATGCCTTACATTTCACGTGTCAGGTTTCACGACCTGGTCATACTTGAGAAGAACAAGAATATTTCCATAGCCGTCAGAGATGCAATAAAAAGATATATCAAGATGAAAAAACAATAGCAGAGTCTTCCCATGAAAAAAAATATCCACTCTTCAATATCCCCTTTAACATGGCAAAAGATCCTGAATTTTCTTGCGACCTCTGAGGAACAAACACCCTATCTCCTCCTGGACAGGGATGTTGTCGGCAAAAAAGCAGGATTGATTGGGGGAGGGATTAATAATTCAAAATGTTTTTATGCCGTCAAGGCACATCCCGGGATAGAGGTTGTAAGGCTTATCGATTCCCTTGGGTTAAACTTTGAGATTGCCTCTGAAGGAGAGCTGCATATACTTAAGACCTTGGGAGTATCCCCTGAGAGGATAATCTCCTCCAACCCCGTAAAGAACCCGCACTTCATAGAGGAGGCGTTCTCTTACGGGATCACATACTTTGCCTTTGATTCAACCGAGGAGGTAGACAAGATCTCCAGGATAGCGCCTTCCTCCAATGTTTACGTGAGACTCACGGTTCCCAATGAGGGAAGCGAATGGCCGCTAAGCAAAAAATTCGGCGTAGAACCTGATAGGGCCTTAGATCTTCTCTTGTATGCCGGGGAAAAGGGCCTGAACCCTGCTGGAATCACCTTCCACGTGGGGTCCCAATGCACAAACATATATAACTGGAGCACCGCCCTTGACAAGGTAAAGACACTCTGGATAAAGGCCGGAGAAAAAGGACTCAGTCTGAATCTCCTGAACTTAGGCGGCGGCTATCCAATCAGGTACAGAAGGGATATCATCGGGATTCCCGCCATAGAGGAAATGATAAACGATCTCATAACAAAGCAATTTCCTGAGGACCTCATGATACACCTCGAACCGGGCCGGGCTGTAGTGGGAGATGCGGGCGTGTTTGTAGCATCGGTCACGGGAAAGGCAAAGAGGGGTGATGAAAACTGGCTCTATATCGATGTGGGTGTATTCAACGGCTTAATGGAGAGTATCGGGGGAATAAAATACTCTTACGTGGTGGGGAGCAGGGCCGAACCGAAAAGATGGATCATCGCAGGTCCAAGCTGTGACAGCCTTGACGTCATAGACAGGGATATCATCCTGCCGGAGCCCTCAACCGGGGATCATCTCCTTATACCCTCCTCCGGGGCTTATACCGTATCCTACGCCTCTGAATTCAACGGGTTCCGCATACCAAAAACAATACTCATCTGATTACTATGCAGGATTCGGCATGACACAGCATACGGTTTTATTTCTTGCACGCTCCAATACGCCTCCCTCTGAGGTGGTTTGTCATCTTAACCTTACCCCTCCGTGAATCACTGGATGTCATCTTAATAACACCGTTGAAACTGTCACCGTAATAAGTGATCTTACCGGTCATTTCCATAGGCTCTTTACCACTGCATTTCACAACCCATGTCACTGTATTGCCACTTATCCTTCTATCTGTAAGCTTACATTCCTGTTCCTTTTTGGGTTCCTCCGGCACTATATTCTTTTTTGTTATACACTGCGTATGTTTCCTCACAGGCATCTGCATCGGCATCCCGGATATTTCTACTTGCGAGCTTATTTCCCATAAACCCTCCTGCATATTCACTCCTGCAAAGGCAAATGTGCCCCATAAAAGGGCCACGGCAATCGTTACGAAAAAAAGCCCTCTCTGTAACATACCGGTTCCTCCTCTCATACGATTTTTGCTTATCCTAAACCTCACCCTGTATCTTTTGTTATCCATATCTCCCCGGCGGATAACCCGCTCCACGACCCGATGGGAGGCGATGGCTTTCGGCAAGCAGGCATTTTAAAACCGATTGATTTCTCATTATATAACAATTATCAGGAAAAGTAACCACCCCGTATTGAATGCGGCATTGATATGCCTTGCACGATAATGTGCAACGTTTTACCTCATACCCTGCTCTTTGTGTTTTGCTGCTATGGTCACAGCCAAATCTTCAAGAGCTTTAAAATCGGCCTCCGACGGCAAGCCTTTGGCAAGAACAGGTTCGATAATTTCCACTTTAAGATTAGGAATCATCCCTGCCAATATCTCCACGGTCTTGCCTCCCCACCCGTAGGAGCCGATAATGGACAGGAAGCCGGCTTTAGGCCGTAATGCGTTAGCCAGAAAAGCGGCATAAACGACGTTGGGATGAGGACCTGCAAGGACCGTTGGTGTCCCG
>BDTA01000020.1 GCA_002897935.1 bacterium BMS3Abin08 | reverse complement strand
GGCAGATTAAAGTTTAATACAGACATGATAGTTTACACCTCGGCGAGAAGATTTAAAAAGGGCGGTGTTGTGAACTCAATGCTACACTTACAGGGTTATTTCAAAGAGCTTCTACTTCCTACACCTGTTTGTACGGTTAATTATAAAAGGCGATTTAATAAATTTTTTCATTTAAAGGATCGACCAAAAAAGAAATGAATTTACTGCCGATTGTCATATTTTTGTTACTTCCACTTTTAGTGTATACCTTTATTTCTCCCAAGGCAAATATTTTTGGCAGGGTTATTTCAATTGTAAATACTGATAATGCAAGAGATATCTTTCTGACATTTGATGATGGGCCAAATGGAATATGGACTGAAGGGGTTTTAGAAGTTCTGGATAGATTTAATGTTAAAGCAACCTTTTTCCTGATCAGAAAGAACGTGGAGAAATATCCTGAGTTAGTAAAAATGATTTATGAGAGAGGACATTCCATCGGGAACCATTCCTGTAGTCATTCTTATTTTCTGCCGTTTTCCACTTATAAGAATATAAAGAAGGAACTTTTCAAGACGGAAGATTTGATTTTAAGGTTAACCGGGAAAAAAACGGAATTCTTTCGGCCACCTCATGGTCTTAAAACTCCACGGCTTATAAGGGCAGCTAAAGATTTAGGGTATCAGACGGTCACCTGGAGCATAATGGCAAAGGATTACAGGAAAAATCAGAAGACAATGAAAATTGTGGAAGACATATTAGCGAATCTTGACAAAGGAAATATTGTTGTTCTTCATGACGGAGTTGCCGAAAGAGAAAACGCTGACAGGAAAGAGATGCTGATTGCCCTGGAGACAATACTCGTTACTCTGAGGGAAAGGGGTTATTGGTTTAAAAGCATGTAATAAAAAAACAACCTTTGAAAGGAGACATAAATGAAAGGAATGACATACGGCCATATTTTAAACAAGATTTATGGATACACACAGGAAATTAAGGAGTCTCGTTTCATTATCCACATAACCGGCAAGATAAGGAGGTTTTACCTTGTTCATTTCAGAAAGGACTATGTTAAAAGGCAACTGAAAGTACGAAGAGGACAGTGCCGTCAATGTGCAAAGTGCTGTACTCTTCTTTTTGAGTGTCCTTTACTGACTAAGGAAGGACTTTGCCTGAGTTATGATAAGTATAGATGGGCAGTATGTAAGGTCTTTCCGATAGACCAGCGGGATATAGATGATATAGCCATCTGTGGTGGAAGATGCGGCTATCACTTTAAAGGAAATGACCATAACGACGCTTGAAAATATAAACACAAGGCTCTTCCTGTGGATTAATTCAGGTGCAGGCATGCACCCCTCTCTGGACTATGTGGCCATATTCTTTGCAGAGGGAGGCGCCTATCTACTTATGGCACTTTTTATATTCTCCTGGTTCGTCGTTGACGAAAGGAGAAGGACCACACTCCTTCTTGCTGCCGAGGCATCCATCGTTGGACTTTTGTTTAACTTTATCATAACCCTTGTCTATTTTCATCCACGTCCCTTTATGATGAGTATCGGACACACCCTCCTACCCCATGGACCTGAGACCTCATTTCCAAGCGACCATGCATCCTTGCTGTTCAGCGCATCTCTTTATCTGCTCATATTCAGCCGATGGGTATCTATGGGGGTTGTCCTTCTGTTCGTTGCCATCCTGACTGCATGGGGGAGGGTGTACTGTGGCTTACATTTTCCATTTGATATGCTTGGTTCCCTGGTAGTGGCAGTGTTTGCCTGCCTTATTATATATAGACTCAGGGCCTCCCTTGAGCCGATAAATAGATGGGTAATAAGAGTGCTGTAAATTCAGGGGTGACAATTAGGGATAAGGGCATCACTATTGAACTGTTTGTCAAAATAATAGCCAATGCCATAGAATATATTAACCCGGCAACTATTCAGAGAGACATATTCGTCAAAATCAATCACTTAAGAGCTTGTTACGCAACACCTTGTTTTGTCACCCCTGAACTAAATTCAGGGCAGGCTCTGAACCATGTGTCCCGAAAGATTTCGGGATATTGTTTCAGGCTTGGCAAGGCGAATAGACTGCGTCTCATAACATATTGATTTTTAGAGATTCTGAAATAAATTCAGAATGACACATATCGCTTTTTTTCTGTTTGTGCAACAAACTCTTATCCAGTTAAAAACTCTGTATTTATTTGCCGGTTTAATAACCTTCCGCAGGGGGGGATACCGGTAATTATAAACGGATTATGACATGAAGTTTACACTGCTTATAGTCGTTACATACATAATGGGTTTTCTTACTGCTATCCCCGTGGGCGCAGTCCAGATTGAAGTTGCACGGAGGGCTGTCACGGGTCATCTTCGCTCTGCAATGTCGGTTGCCCTTGGATCGCTTTCTGCTGATCTTTTATACGGCGTAGTTGCATTTTTCGGTATTACACCTTTTTTGAGAGAGAAGAAGGTGATGGCGATATTCTGGCTTGCAGGTGGCGTACTGTTAATTGTCCTTGGAATATCGGTAATCAGGCAGGGGCTTCAATATCACAGTTTCAATCCCGACTCCATACACCTAAGACATAAGGGTGTGTCCTTTGCCACGGGTTTTTCCCTGTCACTCACCAACCCCATGATGATTTTATGGTGGCTTCTGGGGGAAAGAATCATAGAAGACCTTGGATTGATATCTGTCTTTACCCCGAAGGTCAGGGTTCTTTTTCTTGTGGTAGGGGGGCTGGGAATGATCTCCTACCCGGGCTTGCTTGCCGGTACACTTTATTGGATCAAGAGGTTTGTCTCCCCATCAATAATAATGCGTGTTACCATTGCATCAGGTTTTTTGCTGCTGTTACTGGCAATCTATTTTATAGGCAGGTCATTAGTGACTCTAATATAAACCCAAATCCAGCGGTAACTGATGTCAAGGAGGAGCATGACAGTATCTTCAGTCATTCTCGACGGGCATCCGGCCCGTCTCCGAGGGAATTTTGCGATTCACCCTCCCGGTGAATCTTATGCAAAATTCAAATCCCTTCAGATACTCTCATTC
>BDTA01000019.1 GCA_002897935.1 bacterium BMS3Abin08 | reverse complement strand
ACTGCTGTTTTATATTTTTGTCATACCCGAAGTCTGTAGTCGGGTATCCAGAAGTTACTGAAAAGACTGGATTCCCGCCCAACAGACCGCGGGAATGACGGCTCTATTGTTGAGTTTATACACAGACGCTGATTAGTGGAATCAATACCCGTAGATTCTACAAATAAGCTTGTCGGTCTGATAGCCATCATCGTCTGCATACGTATTGTGGCTTTTCTGTCAGGTTCAGAGGCCTCTCTGATTTCCTGTCCCTGAAATGTAAGGCAGGAAGATAGCAAGACTGAAGATATTACCAAACTACAGGATCTTTTTCAGGAGGTTAGGGATGAGAAGAAAGGTTTCAGTGATAGGCGCGGGTAACGTTGGCGCAACCCTTGCCCAGTACGTTGCAATGTCCGGACTTGCAGATGTTGTGCTGTACGATATTGCCGAGGGAATGCCGCAGGGCAAGGCCCTTGATATGCTCGAGGCAACGCCCCTGTGGGATACGGGTCCGAAAATAACCGGGACCAACAGCCTGACCGATACGGCGGACTCCGACCTGGTGGTTATCACTGCAGGGGCGGCAAGGAAGCCGGGGATGTCAAGGGACGACCTCCTCAATATAAATGCAGCGGTGGTTCGTGGTGTAAGTACGGAGCTATCCGGGCTGTGTCCCGACAGCAAGGTGATTGTTGTTACAAACCCCATGGATGTAATGGCCCAGCTCTGCTACGAGGTCACGGGTTTTCCCCCCTCCCGTGTGATGGGGATGGGCGGGGTGCTCGACTCCGCCCGGTTCAGGACCTTTGCAGCCATGGAGATAGGCGTTTCTCCCCGTGATGTTGAGGCCCTTGTCCTTGGCGGGCATGGTGACCAGATGGTTCCGATGCCGAGGTTTACTACGGTGAGGGGGGTGCCTATAACCCGTCTTATGCCGGAGGACCGGATCGATGCTCTGATTGAAAGGACGAGAAAGGGAGGCGCCGAGATAGTTTCGCTCCTGAAGAACGGCAGTGCCTTTTATGCGCCTGCAGCGGCTACTTTTCAGATGATCAGCGCCATACTGCTTGATGAGAAGAGGATGTTACCCGCAGCGGCCTTTCTCGACGGCCAATACGGGGTTGAAGGATACTTTGCGGGTGTCCCGGTTGTGCTCGGAACCGGCGGTATCGAGAGGATTGTCGAGATCGAGCTTAACGACCGGGAAAAGGCACACTTTGAGGCATCGGTCAGGGCGGTCAGGGACCTTGTGGATGGATTGAAAGACAAATAGACCAATAATTAAAGGAGGATTTTCCAGATGGAGCAGACACTCTCAATAGTAAAGCCCGACGGTGTCAGGAAGAACCTGATCGGTGAAGTGATCAGGAGGTTTGAGCAGGCAGGACTGAGGATAGCGGGGCTTAAGATGCTGCATATGTCCAGGGAAGAGGCAAGGGGCTTTTACATCGTTCACAAGGACAGGCCCTTTTATGACAGTCTCACTGAATTTATGTCCGGGGGACCAATCGTGGTTATGGTGGTTAAGGGGGAGGGTGCAATCCCCAAGGTGAGGGAGCTTATGGGCGCTACAAACCCCGACGATGCCGCGTCCGGTACGATAAGGGCGGACTTTGCCTCCGGTATAGAGAGCAATATCGTTCACGGCTCGGACTCCCCGGAGTCGGCAAGCTATGAGATAGGTTACTTCTTCTCCGCTCTCGAGGTAATGAAATAGGCGCCGGGTATTTTCATTCGGTCATGATTCTCTTGAACAGCATGTCGGCGACCTTGCCGTCGATCCCTTTCAGTCTGTTATACACTGAAATGGCATCATCCCGGCGTCCAAGCTTAAGATAGGCATAACCAAGACCTGCAAGGGAGTCCACAAAGCGGGGTTCAATTTTGAGGGACCTTTTAAACTCTACGACCGCTTCACGGGTTTTGCCCGTGTACAGAAGGCTGTATCCCGCCCCGTTGTGGTATTCCGGGGTTTTATCCGAGAGGGATATCGCCTTTCTGAAGTAGGGCAGGGCCTTGTCCGGTTTGTCCGACCTTAAGAGGATCACCCCGTACCAGCCGTACAGCTCATGGCTGTCGGGCCATGTCTTGAGGCCCTCCCTGACGGTTTTGATGCCCTTTTTAAGATCGTTTCTTGAAACGGCCCGGGCAACCTCCGCAAGGATATCCGATCGCCGTTCCTCTGTCCGTTTTTCCGGTTTGTTGTCCTTGCCCCGGGGCTCAACGGCGCTGAACTCTCTGACAAGCCTCACAATGAACGCCCCCGGAAAGAATCTTTTTACCCTGGCCAGGTCCCTTCCGGCATCGGATTTTTTTTCGTATCTGCCTATCCTGACGATAAAATAGCGTGAACTCCTCTCTATCCGTACAAACCCCATCGCACTGAGAGCGTCCTTAGAGAGGATCGACCTGAACTGGCTTTCAGCGTTTCCTTTTGAAGCGAAACTCCCTGTCTGTATCGAATGATAAACCCTTCCCGGCTCGGCCATCGAGGGATAAATCAAAAAAGACAGGACTAAAAAAAGAGTCGATATGGTCTTCATGCATTATGGCCGTAGTTAATCCTGAAGACGGTTATTCCTGTGAAACAGCCCCGGGGGAGAATAAACGGTTTCCCTACTCGCTCAATCCGAATGCATCGTGTAATACCCTGACTGCAAGCTCCGTGTATTTTGAATCTATCACACAGGAGACCTTGATCTCGGAGGTGCTTATCATCATGATATTGATGCCCTGATCGGCAAGGGAATCGAACATCTTGGCGGCAACCCCGGAGTGGGTCTTCATCCCGACCCCCACGATCGAGACCTTGGCGATATTTTCATCCACGGAGACGTCCCTTGCCTCGAGGACCTTGATAATCTCACCGGTTATGGAAAGGGCCTTCTGCAGATCCGTCCTGGAGATAGTAAATGAGATGTCCGTGGATTTACCGTCGCTGCTTATATTCTGTACGATCATATCGACGTTGATGTTCGCCCCGGCAATCGACCTGAAAAGTCTTGCAGCGATTCCCGGTTTGTCGGGGACACCGAGAACGGTGATCTTTACCTGGTTCTTGTCGTAAGCCACACCGGAAACCAGTACCTTCTCCATTTCATTATCCTCCTTAACCACCAGGGTACCTGGATTATCAGAAAAGCTTGACCTTACAACCAATGGTACATTGTATTTCATGGCAATTTCAACAGACCGGGTCTGAAGCACCTTGGCGCCGAGACTGGCAAGT
Organism: bacterium BMS3Abin08; assembly: GCA_002897935.1. Lineage (NCBI taxonomy): Bacteria > bacterium BMS3Abin08. Next base: position 12,813 of record BDTA01000019.1, on the reverse strand, counting down.
TCCATCATCTCTTCATAGGATATCCGTTCGAGTTTCTTTGCCTCGGGAACGATACCCGGATCAGTGGTGTAAACGCCTTCAACATCGGTATAAATCTCGCAGCGGTCGGCATGAAGGGCAGAGGCTATGGCAACCGCCGTCAGGTCCGAGCCGCCTCTTCCGAGGGTTGTTACGTCGCCGCCCTCTTCGGTAACTCCCTGGAATCCCGCAACGACCACGACGTAACCATCCTGCAGGGCCTGCCTAGCCTTATCGGCGGAGATCTTCTCTATCTTTGCCTTTGTATGAACGCCGTCGGTTATAATTCCCATCTGTCTTCCCGTTAACGCCATCGCCTTATGGCCGAGTTCCTCTATGGCCATCGCCGTCAGGGCGCTTGTTATACGCTCGCCCGATGAAAGGAGCAGGTCCATCTCGCGGTCTCCCGGGGTTGATGAGACCTCATGCGCAAGGCCTATCAGCTTGTCAGTCTCTCCCGACATGGCGGAGACAACAACCACAACGCTGTTGCCCTCATCAACGGTCCTGACTACACGTTCTGCAACCGCCTTGATCCTCGAAATATCGGCAACCGAAGTTCCGCCGTATTTCTGAACTATAAGCATCTACCGGATAACCTCCTGCAGGGATTTAAACCTTAAAGGTCTGTTTTGCTGCGGATAAAAAAATCCATCAACCTGTGCCCCTCGTCAATAAACACTATGCCCTCCCTCTCTGCAATGGATTCATCAAAGGTTGCATCGCCGTTGTCCCTCTGATCCCCGGAATCATATATCACGAAAGGAACGGGGTCGTCGGAGTGGGTCCTTATCTCGATCGGGGTGGGGTGGTCGGGCATAAGAAGTATCCTGTAGCTCTCAAAGGACTTTACCCCCCTGATTATGCTACCCACAACAAGAGCGTCGATGTCCTCGATTGCCTTGATCTTGTCCCGGTAATTTCCACTGTGCCCTGCCTCATCGGGCGCTTCAACATGTATATAAACAAAATCATGCCGCTCCAGGGCCTTAAGGGAGTACTCCGCCTTGCCGGAATAATTGGTATCAAGATACCCGGTGACACCGGGGACCCGGAGTATCTCAAGACCGGCGTAGACCCCGAGCCCCTTTGTGAGATCAACGGCGCTTACAAGCGCGCCTGAGAGGTGATATTTTTCCTCAAACGTGGGGATATCGAGTTTTTTGCCCTGTCCCCACAGCCATATGCTGTTGGCTGCGGGCTTTCCTTCCGAGGCCCTCTTTTTGTTTACGGGATGATGTTCGAGGACGGAAACCGAAGCGTTCATGAGATCCCTCAGGACATCCTCTCCCTTTCCGCAGGGGAGGTATTCGGTGATCTCCTTCCCGATGATATCATGGGGGGGAATGCACTCCACCTCGTACTCACCCCTTTTCCATACCATAAGGTGACGATAACTGATACCCGGATAAAAGGATATCCCATCGCTTCCCAGCTCTGAGGCAACCGCCCTTATTAATTCACCCGCCTCTTCGGAGGTGATGTGTCCGGCGCTGTAGTCCTCCATCACTGCACGGTCTCTTGTCCTGTTGTATTTAAGTGTTACGAGATTACATCTGTAAGCAACATCATCACTGTCAAGCTCTACACCCATACTTGCCGCCTCCAGGGGCGCCCTTCCGGAGTAGTAGGCCCCCGGGTCATACCCCATAATACTGAGGTTGGCAACGTCTGAACCGGGAGAAAACCCCCTGGGAATGGTCCTTGCCATTCCCAGAATACCTGTACGGGCAAGCCTGTCCATATTCGGGGTGAAGGCGGCCTGAAGGGGGGTCTTTCCATCGAGTTCCTTCAGCGGCCTGTCCGTCATTCCGTCACCTATGATTACCATGTATTTCATGATCCGTAACCGTGCGTAAGGTTCAAAGTCCTATGAGTTTAACACCCCGTCGATCACATCTTCAACAGCCTTCAGGGTTGCCGCGGCCTTCAGGGGCCGTTCCGATACGGTAAAAACAGTGTCCGGGTCCTTCAGGCCGTTTCCGGTGAGTGTACAGACCACGCTCTCCCCCCCCTTGAAGAAACCCCTGCTGTGGAGTTTGATAACCCCTGCAAGGGCCGCTGCAGAGGCGGGTTCGCAGAAGATACCCTCTGTAGAGGCAGCCAGGCTGTATGCACTCAGTATCTCTTCATCGTTAACCGACTCTATAACGCCGCCGGATTCGTCACGTGCAGCCACCGCCTTCTTCCAGCTTGCCGGTTTTCCGATCCTTATTGCCGTTGCAACGGTTTCAGGCTTCTCGACAGGCCGGCCAAGCACTATGGGAGCGGCCCCTTCAGCCTGGAAACCCAGCATCCTGGGCAGGGCCGTTATTCTTCCGGCATTGTAGTACTCCCTGTAGCCCATCCAGTATGCGGTTATGTTGCCTGCATTTCCAACCGGGAGGGCGTGAAACTCGGGCGCCGAACCAAGCCCGTCGCAGACCTCGAAGGCGGCGCTTTTCTGGCCTTCGATACGATAGGGGTTTATGGAGTTGACGAGGGTTATTGGATATTTCCGAACCATCTCGCGGACAATACCGAGGGCCTGATCAAAATTACCCTCGATCTGGACTATCGTTGCTCCATGAACCATTGCCTGAACCAGCTTTCCAAGGGCTATCTTGCCCTCCGGTATAAGCACAAGCGCCTTAAGGCCGGACCTTGCCGCATAGGCGGCGGCAGAGGCGGAGGTGTTTCCTGTGGAGGCACAGACAACAGCCTTTGATCCGTCTTCGACGGCCTTTGAGATTGCCATGGTCATGCCCCTGTCCTTAAAGGAACCGGTTGGGTTGGCACCATCGAACTTGAAATAGAGGGAAAGGTCCAACCCGAGATATTCTCTTAAACGGACTGCCTTGATTAAAGGGGTGTTTCCTTCAAGAAGGGTAATGATAGGGGTTTTTTCAGTAATCGGTAAAAACTCTCTGTACTCATTGAGGATTCCTCGCCAGGAAGAGCACATTCGATCTTTCTGTCCAGAGGATTCCGACAATTGAGGTTCACTCTTCGTCATCGTGAAAGTTCCTCCTTGATCCTTTTAATAAGAAACAAAACCAGCGGATCTTCTCTACTCAATAAACTCTCCTTCGATCAATTCCACCACGACACCCTGGTCGCGGAGGGTCTGTATCCCCTTATCAAGATCCTCTTCCGTACCTTCCAGCTCGAGCACCATCTCGCCAACCGTTTCAGTAACACGGGCCCTTCTGATATTGGGCATGATATTGAACTTTTTTGCCATTGTGAAGATGACCGGTTCCTTGATGAGATGCTGGGGAAATGTCAATTTAACCCTGCGTGTCATAGCCCCCCCTTCCTCCTGCTATTGCAGGGACTATGGAGACCTCGTCACCGTCCTTTACCTTGGTCTCCTCTGCCTGCAGGAACCGGATATCCTCATCATTGACGTAGATATTCACGAATCTCCTGACCTTTCCGTCCTCAGAGATCCTCTCACCGATCCCGGGATAACGGGAATCGAGGTCGTTGATCAGATCGATAACCTTACCCGGTGCTGCTTCCACCTCTTCCCGGCCGTTTGTAAGCCTCTGAAGAGGGGTTGGAATTTTTACCTTTACAGCCATATAAAACCCCCTTTCAAATTGTTTTATTTAAATATAACACCCTGCGGTCTCTGCCGCAGTTCCATATTTCCGTCATTATTTCCGTCATTCCCCGAAAGCGTTCGGGGAATCGTCCCTTTTTCCGTCATTCCGGCTTGTCCGGAATCTGTCTTTAAGAAGGATTCCCGACGTGCTTCGCATGCGGGAATGACAAATGACTGTATAAAGTCGAACAGTTGTCATTATTTCCGTCATTCCTCGAAAGCGTTCGAGGAATCGTCCCTTTTTCCGTCATTCCGGCTTGTCCGGAATCGTTCTTTAAATAAGGATTCCCGCTTGTCGGGAATGACACCAAAAATAAAGACACAATTTTCAGACGCCCTGCGGTCTCTACAGCAGGGTAGTTCACATACAAAGTTCATTTATCAGAGCTTCCTGAGGACATCCTCGAAGGCCTCGAGCCTGGGTTTGATGTAGTGAGGCTCTTTCATCTTTCCCTGAAGAGCCTCCTGCGTCTTCATCCCGTTGCCGGTAACGCAGAGCACCGTTACATCGTTCTTCCCGATGTATCCCTGCTGAATCAGTTTCCTGGTCACCGCCACCGTAACTCCACCTGCGGTTTCAGCAAAGATGCCCTCTGTCCTTGCAAGGGTCTTCATTCCCTCTATGATCTCATCGTCGGTGACCTCTTCACCGTAACCCCCGGAGTTTTTAACCACCTTGTAGGCATAGAACCCGTCGGCCGGGTTGCCTATTGCGAGGGATTTGGCAACGGTGTCGGGCTTGATCGGGCGTATGACGTCGGTGTTGTTCTTGATCGCGGTGACGATGGGATTACACCCATGGGCCTGTGCGGCAAATACCCTTGTGTCCGAGGACTTCAGTAGTCCCACCTTCTGTAACTCCTTGAATGCCTTTCCGACCTTTGTCAGAAGCGACCCGCTTGCACAGGGGACAACCACATTATCCGGCGCCTTCCAGCCAAGCTGCTCTGCGATCTCGAAGCCTATGGTCTTCGACCCCTCGGCATAAAAGGGCCGTATGTTGATATTCACAAAGGCCCAGTTGTATTTGTTGGCAATCTCGCTGCAGAGTCTGTTTACGTCGTCGTAATTTCCATCGACCGCAATAAGATTTGGCTCGAAAATAAGGGAAGCCACTATCTTGCTTGCCTCGAGTGTTGCCGGTATAAATATGAAGCGGTTGAACCCGGCCTTTGCTCCATGCGCCGAAACCGAATGGGCGAGGTTGCCCGTCGAAGCGCAGGCGACCGTGTCAAAACCAAACTCCTTTGCCTTGGTCAGCGCCACGGCAACGACCCTGTCCTTGAATGAGAGGGTAGGGTGGGCAACGGTATCGTCCTTAACATACAGTTCCCTGACACCAAACTCCTCTGCAAGATTATCCGCCTTGACAAGGGGAGTAAATCCCGAATTCAACCCAACCTGGGGCTCTCCTTCAATCGGGAGCAACTCCCTGTAGCGCCAGAGGTTTTCATCCCTTTTCTCTATCTTCTTGCGCGTCATTGCCTTTCTTATCTTTCTGTAGTTATATACGGTCTCAAGTGGACCGAAACAGAATTCACAGACATATATGGGCGCAATATTGTATTCCCTGCCGCATTCCCTGCATTTCAGACCGCTTACGAACCCCATGGATGCCTCCTTTCACTTCGTTAAGATTAGGGCCGGAAAGTATTATATTTTACATGATTGAGGCATGAAATTTAAAGCTTCAATCGCAGGCACCCCCCACGGGTTTCCCCACGCCGGCAAGGACCTGTTTTACGGGGCTGTTTAACAGAGGAGCGCCTCCGGATTTGATCGATCTTACCTCCACCGGCATCACGTACCGGCAGCCGTTGTATTCTGCTATAATATTTTTCGGACTATGATACAAAACAAGACTATATTCACCGGGACTCAGGGCCGGGTACACACAGGGGCGGGATAGTCCGTTGGGTGGCCCCGTATTTTTTATCCTGGCGCTTGTCGTCCTGGTCACGGCCTTTGTCATTGGCAGACAACATCTGCGCAACGCCGGACGTCAACGGCTGATGAAGCAGCCGTTTCCTCGGGAGTGGGAGGATATACTCCGGAAAAACGTGGCCCTTTATCAACACCTTCCCGAGGATCTCAGGAAGCCGCTTCACGGCTACATAAATGTGTTTCTGAATGAAAAGAAATTCGAGGGCTGCGGCGGACTCCAGCTTACCGAGGCAATGAAGGTGACCATAGCAGCGCAGGCATGCCTGCTGTTGTTGAAGGGGAACCCCACTTTTTATCCCAAGCTGAAAACCATACTCGTCTATCCCGGGGCCTACGTTGCCAGGCAGACATCCTTTATCGGAGGGGTCCCCGTTCAGTCGGACAGCGCCAGGCTCGGCGAGTCATGGAACAGCGGCGAACTGGTGCTGGCCTGGGATCACGTCAAAGAGGAGTCCCTGGATATCAGGGACGGGCACAATGTCGTTCTGCATGAATTCTCCCACCAACTGGATCAGGAGGACGGCAGGTCCGACGGCGCACCGATTCTCGAGCAAGGATCCAGTTACGTTGCCTGGGCGAGGATCCTGAGCAGTGAGTACGGAGAACTCGTTGAAAAGGTGAAAAAGCATCACAAGGATGTGATAGACTCCTACGGAGCTACCAATCCGGCGGAGTTTTTTGCGGTGATCACCGAGGCATTTTTCAAAAAGCCGGCAAAGCTCAACAAAAAGCATCCCGAACTCTACGAGGAATTAAAACTCTACTATAAAATGGATCCGCTCCAATGGTTTTGAATTACGAGGATGCCGGCTGAATGCCCCGACCTTTGGTCGGGGAGCTTCACACAGGGTCTGTGTATAAACTCATTATGTATGCCTGTCATTCCGGCTTGTCCGGAATCTGTCTTTAAGTAAGGATTCCCGACTTCCAAATGCGTTCGGGATTGCGGGAATGACAAATAACTGTAACTTATACACAGATGCTTGGCATAAAGCATGTAGCCTGCTACTACCGTTGCTGTTTTCAAACGTTAAGCTGAAAAAATGGTAAAATACAGTCATGAAATGTACCCAATACTTTTTATTTATCAGACAACGTCCAGATAGGGCAATCATCAAGGAGGGAAAAGAAAAATGAAAATTCGGTATTTCCCGGATACAGACACAGCGTTGATTGAGTTTTCAAATATTCCTGTTGTTGAGACAAAAGAAATATCTGAAAACCTCTACATTGACTTGGATGAAAAGGGCAATCTCGTAAGTATGACCATTGAACATGCTAAAGAAAAAGCTAACCTTTCAGAAGTTTCTTTTTTACAAATGGAAAAGACAGGTGCCTAACACTTATAAGGCCTGCCCTGACTTGTTGCAGGGGTGACAATTAAGGAGTTTTTCAATAGCCTCTCCAGGGTAGACCGCGGTGATTGAAGGCGCTTGACTACCGTTTTATGTCTGTGTTTGTTTCAGACGCTCAGATAAAACTTGTAAAACAGGAACGTTTCTGATAGAATCCTGCTGTGTCCGGACAATCCGTATATTGACACGAGGGGGCTGTCACGCAAATCAAGACCGCAGCTTTCAGCTTTAAAGTAAGACCGCTGGAGCCGATGATCCTGCCTTCCTACAAGGGCTCCACCCTGAGGGGAGGTTTCGGCCATGCCTTCAGGCGGGTGGTCTGCGCCATAAAAAGCAAGGAATGTCCTGCCTGCATACTGAAAGAGAGATGTGTTTATTCCTATATCTTCGAGACCCCTCCACCCCCGGACACAAAAATAATGCGCAAGTACAGGGCAGCCCCACATCCGTTCGTTATCGAGCCACCACCTGAACGCCGCAGGGGCTACAAACCCGGAGACGAGATCACCTTCGGCCTTACCCTTATAGGCAGGGCAATAGATTACCTTCCCTATTTCATATACACCTTTGACGAGCTTGGCAGGATAGGGCTCGGCAAAGGCAAGGCAAAGTATGAGCTGATGACGGTGAAGACAATCCCCGCTTTGGCAAAGGGGGGCAGGGGGGATTTGGAAACATCCGGGATCATCTATGACTCCAAAACCAAGACCCTCAAAACATTTATCCCCCAATCGTTTTCAATATCCTTTAATCATTCTGATTCCTCACCTGAATCTCCTCACTCACATCTCACACTCTCCTTCGAGACACCCGCAAGGATTGTGTACAATGGCCACCTCACCATCGACCTCGAATTCCATATCCTGATACGTAACCTCATGAGGAGGCTCTCTCTCCTTTCCTACTTCCACTGCAACAGTGACCCCTCTGTGTGGGATTTCAAGGGAATAATCAAAAAGGCCCAAGAGGTCAAGGTATCGGACCGGGCACTGAGGTGGCATGACTGGGAGAGGTATTCGGCAAGGCAGGACTCACGCATGAAGATGGGAGGCTTTACAGGAGAGATAGCATTCGAGGGCGATATACAGCCGTTTATGGATTTAATCAGGGCCGGGGAGGTCCTTCATGTTGGAAAGGGGACGAGTTTCGGGCTGGGCAAGTACGGGATAGTGAGAGATGTTAGTGAATAGATGATAGAAAAAAACACTGAAATCTTGACACTAAAATCTGTCACTGTATTTAAATGTATGAGATAATTCAACGTCTTTGACTAACAGGAAACAACCTGTTAAACTATATATAATCAGTTGAACTATTAAAAGGAGGTTCTACCCCATGGCTATTGTGAAAACCTCGACTAAAGGGCAGGTTGTTATCCCTAAGCAGGAAAGAGAAAAACTCGGTATAAAGCAAGGCTCAAAGGTCATAGTTGAAGTTGTCGATGACCACATCGAGATACGTCCGTTGCCTGAAGAGCCGGTTGAGTATTTTTGCGGCATCTTCAGAGAAGGCACCTCTCTTACAAAGGCCCTGTTAAGGGAAAGAAAGGAGGATCTTAAACGTGAAGAAGAAAAGGCTGCTCGATTCTTACGCACTCCTAACATACCTAAAAAGAGAAAAAGGTTATGAAAAAGTAAAAGCCTTGCTCTCATCGGATGTTACACCCCTGCTGGTTAATGATATTAACCTCGGAGAGACCTTTTACATCCTTGCAAGGGAAAGGGGAATAGAGCAGGCAGGGTATTTCATGGATGTTATATTCCCTAATCTGCCCATTAGAAATATCGCAAATACACTCACCGACGTGCTTGAGGCTGCAAAAATAAAGAGTGAATACTCTATATCCTATGCCGACTGCTTTGCAGCAGCCACTGCTATAAGAGAGGATGCCTCCATAGTTACAGGAGATCCGGAGTTCAGGAAACTTGAAGGGAAAGTCTCTATAGTCTGGATTTGATTATGCCCTTTTTATCGCAGGGGTGACCCCACAAGGAGGGGGGCCGGGTGCGCGTTGGAAGTTATTTATGAGTTTTCTGAAATTCTAAAGAATGATGGCTGAAAGGAATCAAGGGAGGATGTTTTTCAGTATCTATGACCCAAAAATCCCTTTTTTTCTTCTCGATGTGGTTGTTGAGGCACCATTAGATTTCAAAAAGGTGTATGATGTAAGGGGGGGAGATGAAGAGTAAGGGGGGGAGATGAAGACTGAGCCGTTACTCTATTACAAGACCAAGGATGAGATCGAGGCATACAGGAAGAAACCCGTAAAAGAAAAGCTGAGGTGGCTTGAAACCCAGATGGAATTCTTCCACAAGACAATGCCGGAGAAGGCAAAGAGAATAAGGGAGATGTTAAAGGAAGGAAAGCTTTAACTCAGGCAATTATATAAGAAAGAACCGCTAAAAAGGGTAACAAAGAGGGTAACATGATACCTGAGCGCTGTTTTAAATGTCACTGAAATCTTTACACTAAAATCTTTCACTGTATTTGTCAGGGGATTAGACAATGGAGGGAATGAATGACCGGATTTAACCAGCGAGAATACCAGACAGTAATACCGGGGGCATTATTGCATGATATTGAATACCGACTCGTCGGGGGTGTGGGGAAGGGAGGAGTAGATATAGAATTCAGGTTGAAGGCGTTGACGCCGGTTTGGACGGGTGGGGTGGAATTGATTATGGAGAGGCGTGATAATGGAATTTGATGTAAAAGAATATAATTCGGTTGTCCTTGGGGCGTTGTTGCATGACGTGGGGAAGTTGTTGCATAGAGGAAACGATGACTATAAATACAGTGATAGCCATGAAGCTGCTTCGGCGAAATTTATTAATAAGTTCTTGAGAATTCTAAAGAACGACAATCTTTATGACATTGAACTTATTAGGATGCTTGTGCAATATCACGATACCAAGATTAAAAAAGAAACTACATTAAATGATCCTTACTTCCTTGATAGATCAGAAGAACAAAGGAAAAGATTATGGAAATTAATAACTGTTGTCAGGCGTGCGGATAGTTACTCCTGTGCAGAAAGAGATACGGAAAATGCTTGGGCAAACAGAACTTTGCCTCTGGATTCAATATTTTCGTACATTAACCTGAATAGTAAAGAAGCTTTAGAGGAAAATAGCTGCAAATATAATCTTAATCAATTTAACCCAAAGGCATGTTTCCCAAAGCCTGTTGATAACTTGACTGCACCTGAGATTTTAGAGATTATTAAACAATTTGAAAACAGCATTCCTGATTTTTCTCGTTTCAAGAACTTTGATGATGTGCTCAATAAATGGCTTAATCTTATCGAAGAGTATATGTGGTCAGTGCCAAGTGATACAAGATATAAGACGGGTGTTTCGGATATTTCTCTCTATGATCATCTAAGGTCATCCGCTGCAATTGCCGCATGTTTATATAAACGGCATATTGCAGCAATTGAAGAATTGAAAAGTATGAGCAGAACAGAAGAATTTATTTTAATTGGAGGTGACTTTTCCGGAATACAGGATTACATCTTCGATATTACTAACAGAGGCTCAGGCGGTGCTTCAAAAAGACTCAGGGCTCGTTCATTCTTTATTTACCTGTTTTCTGAAGTGACCATCCACAAGATACTCCATGCCCTTGACCTTCCCATTGTGTGTAATCTTTTCTCTACTGGTGGAAAATTTCTATTGCTTGCTCCAAATATTAAAGGGGCAGACAATATTCTGCAAAGAGTCAAAACGGAAATTGAAGAGGAAATACACAAAACATATTTTAATCAGTTTTCTTTTTTGATGTCATGGATGCCTATTGAAGGATTTAGGGAAGAATTTAAGGTCTACAGTTTTTTTAAGACAGCAGAAGAGATGTTTTATAAACTTGAAACCGAGAAGATTCATAAGTCACAAAACGTCTTGGCAGTCGCCCAAGAGAAAAAATGGAATCCTGAAGCATTTAAAGCGACTGAAATGTATGAAGCATATCAAGGCAACAGTGACTGCAAGATATGCGGTAAAGGACCGGCAACATATGAGGAAAAAGATAAAGATGAACAAGGTCGTCCTGTAAAGTGTTGTTTTATTTGTTATAGAGATAAGCTCTTTATAGGACAGCAGTTGCCTAAATGTAATTATATTGCTTTTGGAAAAGGCAATGTAACTAAAGAGGAGGAAGATGAAGGTAAAAAGATTGTAATCTTTCATAATGAAAAAGACGGCGGGGTTGAGAAGAAAGATCATTACTATGTTGAATTGCTGGAGGATTACAGGGATAAAGAAGAGTATTATTTGATCTATGATATTGGTAACGGTAGTGAAAAAGCCGATTTAACTCGATCTATCCCAATAAAAAAATATTACGCAAATCATATTCCAGTTGATGACAATAAAAAGGTTTTAAGTTTTGAAGAGATTGCAATGCTTTCAAGATGGAAAAAAGATGATAAAGTTTATGGAAGCGATCTTCTCGGTGTTCTTAAAGCAGATGTTGATAATCTCGGATTGATATTCAGTAAAGGCTTTGAAAATCCATCGAGGGTTGAAGCGGAGTTGCCTGACATTGACAGAAAAACCGTCTCACGCTTTTTGACTCTGAGCAGAATGTTTGAACTTTTCTTTACCGGGTGGATAGGGGAAGTAATGTCTTTAGCTTATAAGGATAAGGTTACAGAAGAACTTTTGCGTATTGACGGTATCGAGAAAGAAAGTTTTAAAGATTACCTTGGCGGAGAACAGATTGATTTCGGGAATATCTATACCGTTTACTCCGGCGGTGATGATTTGGTTTTGGTCGGTCCCTGGGAGACGATGATAATATTTTCAGTTTATCTTAATCAGCAGTTCAGAAAATATACTTGTAACAATAAGTTCATTACATTATCTGCAGGACTTACTTTTGTTAAGCCGAAGCACCCTATAGCTTCAGCAATTAAACAAGCTGACGAGCTTCTAAATAAATCAAAAAAAAGGAGGAAAAATAGGGTAACTCTCTTTGGAACAACTGTTAAATGGGAAAAAATCCCTGAATTGATAAACTTCTTCTTATTTCTAAATGAAAAATTAAATGTAGAAAACCCAATTATTAAACCTGCATTTCTCCATAGAATTTTGGAATATCATAGAATGGCTTTACGTTTTCTGGATAAGGGTAATATTGAGGGGTTAAAGTATATTTCGAATCTTAGTTATGATATTGCAAGAAACATTATTAAAAGAGAGGCAGATGGAAGAATTAAGGACGGTAAAGAAGAATATATTACGCTGCAAAAACTTATTGGCAATAAACCTGATAAAAAATCTCTGATATATAATGTAAAAATTCCCGTTTATTGGGCATTGTATAGAAATAGGAAAAATTTATGAACATCCTATTAATTTCGGACCAACTATCTGGTAACGATAAAAACATCAAACTTATTAGTTGGAGTGAAGGGAGGATTGAACCGTCACTAAATGAATTTCATATAATAGTTATTGATTTAAGTTTTCCTCAGACAAGAACAAATCTAAATGCTATCAAAGATACTTACTTAGATTTAGAAAGCAAATTAACCAAAAGCTTAATTGAAAGTGACGGAATAGTCCTATTCATCATTTGTGGTTACGAGGATAAAGAAATTTTCAATTATAAAGAAAATATAATAATACCGGAGGAAGGGAAATATCCAGGTTCACTGTCTGGAGATCAGCCAGATGAAAGAACTGAGAATGTTGAAAAAAACAAAAAAACCTATGAATTCTTAACAAAAATAGACCTGCAAGCCTCTGATAGAATTGAATTTGTCCCTAAAGGTACCAGATTTATACCACCAACGAATCCGACTTTTAAAGACTATTTCAAGAATGTTGAACAGTTCTTCCTAACTCTGACAATGGATGACACATTTGAAGATATGTCTCCAATATCTAAAACAGCAGGTGTTGG